>JAICEG010000193.1 GCA_025924295.1 Vicinamibacteria bacterium | reverse complement strand
TTTCTGTTCGGTGTGCGACCGTTCGATCCGTTGACGTTCGTGACCGTGGCTTCGGTGCTGGCGATGACCGCGACGGCGGCCGCTCTTGTGCCCGCACTGCGTGCCGCGCGTGTTGATCCGGTCGAAGCATTCAGGACTGAGTGACGTTCAGGGTTCATGGTTCAGGGTTCAAGGTTCGTGTTCACGGTTCGCGTTCAATGTTCGAGGTTCTGAGTTCTCGGTTCGAGGTTCGGCGTCCAGGAACCTCGAACCTGGAACGCGTGAACCATGAACCCGAACTCTGAACACGAACGATGAACCGTGAACCCTGAACCGTGAACTACAGAGGATTTTGATGAAGCGTTCTCTTCGATCCTGGCTCTGGCGTGTCGACATCACCCAGGAGGTGGACGAAGAGCTCACCTTCCATGTCGAGATGCGCACGCGCGAGCTGGTCGAGCGCGGCGTGGATCCACGTGTCGCGCGAGAGATGGTGCTCGCGCGCGTGGGAGATATCGGCCGCCTGAAACGGACCTGTATCGATCTCGGCCGAAAGAGGGAACGGGAGATGCGATTGACGCAATGGCTCGAAGAGCTCGGAAGTGACGTGAAGTACGCGCTGCGCCAGTTGAGAGCGGCGCCAGGCTTCACGCTTGTCGCAACCGTCACACTCGCCCTCGGCATTGGAGCCAACAGCGCGATGTTCGCTCTGGCCGATTCCGCGCTGTTCCGCCCGCTGCCATTCCGCGATCCCGATCGGCTGGTGATGGTCGACGAATGGGGCCCGCAACAGGCAGCACGCAGCCGCATCGAGCTGATGAACTTCCGCGAGTGGTCGCGGCAAAGCCGGACATTCGAGTCGATGGCCGCCATCTGGATCCCGGGAAGCGGTGGCGGACCCGCGATAACCGGCACCGACGGCACGCCGGAGATCGTTCCGTCGCAGAGCGTGACCGCGAGTTTCTTCGAGGTGCTCGGCGTGCGGCCGATTGCCGGGCGGACGTTCCGGCCTGACGACGAGACGACCAACCCGAGTGTGGTCGTGCTGAGCGAGGGATTCTGGCGCCGGCGATTCGCGGCGGATCCCACGCTGGTCGGACGCGAGATCACACTCGACGGGCGCCCGATCACCGTTATCGGTGTCGTGCCTGCCAGCGCCCAGTTCACGCCAGGACTCACGTTCAGCAGACAAGGCATATCCGTCGCCAGCCTGTGGCTACTCCTGCCTTCCCCGAGGCTCAGCGGTCCGGAGAGCGCGCGCGGGCAATGCGGCGTGTGCCGGTTCCTGCAGGTCGTCGGCAGGATGAAACCGGGCGTGTCTGCCGAGGCCGCCCAGTCGGAACTGGTGGGGCTGGCAGACATGCTTGCCGCTCAACAGGGGAACGGCCGGCCCCGGCGCGTGCTGGTGACGCCACTGCGCGAATCGATGATCGGCCGCGATGTTCGCCTGACGTCGATGCTCCTGCTCGGCGTGGTCGGACTCGTACTGGCCCTCTGCTGCGCCAACGTTGCGAACCTCGTGCTAGCTCGAGGAACAGGGCGGGCGCGTGAGCTTGCCGTTCGCGCGGCGCTTGGCGCCGGCCGTCGCCGCATCGTGGCGCAACTACTGACGGAGAGCCTGGTGCTCGCGGTGCTGGGCGGTGTGGTCGGCTCGTTCGTGGGCGCTCTCGTACTGGATGCCGCCCGTTCGTTCATCCCATCCAACTTGTTGCCTCCCGCCGTCGTCCTCGGATTCGGCGGGCGGATCGCGGCGTTCTCGCTCGTGACAGCGCTCGTTGTCGGGGTTCTGTTCGGGCTCGTGTCGGCATGGCGGGTGACGGGCTTTTCTCTCGTATCGGTGCTCACGGCCGAGAGCCGGACGTCGACCGGTCACCGCAGTTGGCTGCGCGGTGCAATCGTTGCTGGCGAGGTCGCTGTCGCGGTCGTTGTCCTCTGCGGAGCCGGTTTGCTGCTGCGGACGTTGCTCGTGCTGGACAGCTTTGACGCCGGCTACCGCGCGCAACGTGAGCATCTCCTCGCGGCCACGATGTCGGTCTCAGCCTTGACGCCAGGAACGCGATATCCCACTCGTGAATCGCTGTTCCAGTTCTACGAGGCGATTGAGAGAGAGGTGCGCGCCATCCCCGCGGTACGCAGCGTGAGCTGGGCAACCACCTTGCCGCTTGGCGGATCGCTGGTCGGGAGACAAGCGTTCGACATCGTCGGTGCGCCGCCGCCACCAGATGGTGTGCGCCCACAGGCCGACTTTCAGGTCGTCGGCCCGGACTATTTCGACACGCTGGAACTGCCGATCATCTCCGGTCGCACCTTTACTGACGATGACAGGATCGGCACTGCACCTGTAGCTATCGTCAACGAGGCATTTGCACGGCGGCACTTCCCGGGCAGGAGTCCAATCGGCGAACGCATTCGCCTCCGCCTCATCGACGTGACCGAACTGGAGATCGTCGGTGTCGCGCGCCAGGTGAAAGGGCAGCCCGATGAAGTGGAGGAGTTCGCTCAACTCTATGCCCCTCTAAGTCAGAACACGTGGACCAATGCCTACCTCATTGTCCGCGTGACCAGCGGCGACGCGGCCGCGGTTGCCCCGGCGGTGCGTTCGGCCATCGCTGAAGTCGATCCCGGTCAGGCCGTCAACAACCTCACGACATTCGAGGACGTCGCGGGCACGGCGACGGAACGCTATCGGTTTCGCGCCCTGCTCGTCGGCACGTTCGGATCCCTCGCATTGCTGCTTGCGATGGTGGGTGTCTTTGGTGTGCTTGCGTATTCGGTGCAACAGCGAACTCGCGAGCTGGGGGTGCGGATTGCACTCGGCGCGACGCCTGCCAGTGTGCTGCGCCTGGTACTGTCCGGTGCGGGAAGAATCGTCGCACTGGGAATCGTTGTCGGACTGGTGGCAGCTGCAGGGCTGGGCCAGGCGATTTCTGCATTCTTGTTTGGGGTTCAGCCCTTTGATCCGCCCACCTTCGTCGCAGTTGGTGGTGTGCTGCTTGTCACGGCTGCCGTCGCGATGGCCATGCCGGCGATTCGCGCCACGCGCGTGGATCCGGTTGTAGCGTTTCGAAATGAATGACGCTACGAGTGAGTTTGCATGAAACGTTCGCTGCGTTCGTGGCTGTGGAGCGTGCCGCTCAATCAGGAGGTCGATGAAGAGATCGCCTTCCATATCGAGATGCGCACGCGTGAGCTGGTCGAGAAGGGCATGGATCCACGGGTCGCGCGAGAGATGGTGCTCGCGCGGCTCGGTGACGTCGTTGGGCTGAAACGAACATGCGTTGACCTGGGCAGAAAGCGAGAACGCGAGATGCGCATCACCCGATGGTTGGAGGAGTTTCGTGCGGACGTCACATCTGCCCTGCGTCAGATGAGGGCGGCGCCAGGCTTCACGATGGTCGCGGCGTTGACCCTGGCGCTCGGCATCGGGGCCAACAGCGCAATCTTTGCACTGGCCGACGCGACATTCCTGCGGCCGCTGCCGTTTACCGCTCCTCAGGAGCGACTCGTCATGCTGTGGGAGCGCTTTCCGAACGGCTTCCGGACCCAGGTGACGCCGCTCGACTACGCCGATTGGGCCAATCAAAACCAGTCGTTCGAAGCGATGGCCGCCTTCTTCATGAGCAGCGTCTCGCTGATCGGCCCTGATGGCGTCGCGGAGCAGATGACGTCGCAAGGTGTGTCGGCGGGGTTCTTCGATCTGCTCGGTGTGACACCGATCGCGGGCCGCACATTTCAGCCGTCGGACGCTGTATCGCCGAGTACCGTCGTGCTGAGCGAGGGGCTGTGGCGCCGACGCTTCGGAGCCGAGCAAAACGTCGTGGGCCGTTCCGTCGTGATCGACGGACGGCCGTACACGGTGATCGGCGTCGTGCCCGACAGGTTCCGGGTTGTTCCGGCGACCATTAGCAACGCCGGCTCCGAGCCGCCCAGCCTCTGGATGGTCGTCAATGTCGGCACCGGCGGCGATCCCTCGATGCGGCGTGCTCACTTCGTTCATGTCGTCGGCCGCATCAAGGACGACGTGACGTTCGATGCGGCGCAGCGAGACATGGACGCTATCGGCCATCGCAACGAGGAGCTGTACCCGGAGACGAACAAGGGCCACCTCCCATCGCTGCAGCCGCTGCGCGAGGCGCTCGTCGGATCCGAGATGCGATCGACATCGATGCTCCTGCTGTCGGTCGTCGGTTTCGTCCTCTTGATGTGCTGCGCCAATGTCGCCAACCTGCTTCTGGCGCGGACGATTGCACGCACGCGCGAGCTGGCGGTCCGGTCGGCGCTGGGCGCCAGCCGCCGCCGGATCATCTCGCAGATCCTGACCGAGAGCCTCGTGCTCGCGGCGGTTGGAGGACTGGTCGGCATGGCAGTCGGCGCTGCGATTCTCAATGTCGCACCGTCGCTGGTTCCGCCTGGGTTGTTGCCAAGCTCAGTCAGCCTGACATTCGACGGACGAGTCGTTGCCTTCTGCGCGATGGCGTCCTTCGCCGTTGGATTGATCTTCGGCCTCGCGCCTGCGTGGCAGGTCACAGGACTGACTGTCTCGCAGGCGCTTGGCACCGAGAGCCGGACGACGACACGGGGAGGGAGATTCCGCAGCGTTCTGGTGGTCGCAGAGGTCGCCGCAGCGGTGCTCGTGTTGTGCGGCGCCGGCCTCATGCTGCGGACACTGATCTCCCTGCAGAGCATCGATTCCGGGAGCGGCGCGGAAAACCTTCTGACGATGACGCTGAATCTTCCGTTCCGGATGGCAGGACGCCCACACGATACTCGACCCAGGAAGCGGTGCACCGTTTCTACGACTCGGTGCAAAAGGAGGTCGAACGAGTTCCCGGCGTCAGGAACGTCACGATCGGAGGTGTGCTGCCACTCGATGGAATGTGGATCGGGCAGGGCGTAGACATCGAGGGCGATGCGCCGAGGCAGGGGCCAAGTCAGAAGAACGCCTCCTACCAGATGATCAGTCCCTCGTACTTCGAGACTCTGGATATCCCGATCATCCGCGGTCGCGCATTCACCGACGCGGACAACCGCGGCGGCGCACCGGTGTGCATCGTCAGCGAGGCGTTCGTTCAAAGGTACCTGAACGGTCGGGAGCCGCTGGGCTTGCGCGTCGGCGTGCCAGCCATGTCGTTCCCGGCGGGAGCACCGGTCATGCGGGAGATCGTGGGCGTGGCAAGGCAGGTCACGATGTTTCCGAATGAGCCTCAACCGATCGCGCAACTCTACGTGCCGATCGCACAAAACGCCTGGTTCTTTGCCTCGCTGAGCGTGAAACCGCAGAGCGGCTCCGCGGAGGCACTGCTGCCAGCCGTGCGCGCCGCCGTTGCCCGTGTCGACAAGGAGAGGCCCGTCACGCGCGTGCGAACGATCGACGTCGTTGCTGCCGAGGCAACGTCGCGACCGCGGTTTCGCGCGGTGCTGGTCGGAACGTTCGCCGCGTTGGCCCTCGGGCTTGCGATGGTCGGCGTATTCGGTGTCCTGGCATACTCGGTTCAGCAGCGAGTTCGTGAGTTCGGCGTACGCATCGCGATGGGAGCCGCCGCGTCCGACGTCATGCGACTGGTCCTGGGAAGCGCGGCGCGGCTGACGTTGATTGGCCTGGCGATCGGTCTCATCGCTGCCGCGGCGTTGACGCGATATCTCGGCACGCTGCTCTACAACGTGACGCCGCTGGATCCGCTCACATTCATGGGAGTCCCGGTCGTGCTGATCGTCACCGCTGTGTTCGCGGTCGCGGCGCCAGCCTGGCGGGCCGCACGGGTCGATCCGGTAGTGGCGTTTCGAGCGGAGTAAATACGGTTCAGCGTTCAATGTTCATGGTTCAGGGGTTCGTGCCGGATCGTGCTGGTGTAGACTGCAGCCCGCGGAGGAAACATGGGAAGGGCTGCAATCGGCGTCGTCGTGATTCTCCTCGGGACGTCCGTCCTGGCGCAGCGGCCATCGGATCCTGCGCTGCTTGTGCCGGAGGCGGCGCCCGAACTCGACTATGTCGTGGCTCCAACCGCCGTGACCCTGCCCGACGGGATGACGATGGGGGCGGCGGCGAGTGTCGCGTTCGACGCAAAGGGTCAGCTCTTCGTGCTGACTCGCGGCGACAAGACCTTCTTCGAGTTCAATCCCGACGGCACGTTCGTGAGAGCCTTCGGCGACAAGCTCTTCACGCGTTCTCATGGTCTGCGCATCGATCGCGAGGGCAATCTCTGGGCGACCGATGTCGGCGGGCACGTCGTGGTCAAACTCGACCGGCAGGGGCAGACGCTGCTGACCATTGGAACGAAGGGCGAAGCCGGCGAGTGGAACGAGGCTGCCGGATCACGCAAGCTGAATCAGCCCAACGACGTCGTGATCGCCGGCAATGGAGACGTCTTCGTTGCGCAGGGACACACACCTGGTCCTGGTGGTGACGCGAGAGTGTTGAGGTTCGACAAGACGGGGAAGTTCATCAAGTCGTGGGGCGGAAAAGGATCGGGACCAGGCCAGTTCCAGGTGGCGCACGGCATCGCCATCGATGCGAAGGGCCTGCTCTGGGTTGCCGATCGGGAGAACCAGCGGATTCAAGTCTTCGATCAGGACGGTACCTTCGTGCGCGAGGTCACATACAAGGGCCTGCCGTGCAGCATCGATATCGGGCAGCAGTTCATGTACATGGTCAATGGCTTCGCCGGTCAGGTGCTCAAACTGGATCTCAACGGGAAAGTTCTTGCCGCGATGGGGAAGCCAGGCAAGGGGCCCGGTGAGTTCGGCGAGGCGCACATGATCGCCGTCAGCCAGAAGGACGAGATCTTCGTCGCCGATTCCGTGAATGCTGCGCTGGTGAAGTTCGTGAAGAAGTAGGCCGGGTCTTGTTTCTAGACCCGGGCATCAATTTCCTTCGTACTTGAACTCCAGGATGCTCCCCGGGTTCGCAAGCGGACGCGGCGAACCCGACGGGTCACGGCTGGGCCCTTCGGGATCGGTGGCGAGATAGAACGTCCGTCCATCCGGGTTCAGCGCGATATCTCGATAGCGATTCGCCGTCGCGAATTGTTCGACGGGTGGGCCGGCAACCGAACGGCCATCCGGCGACAGCGTCAGCCGGTAGACGACGCCTCTGATGAGGCTCAGCGCGAGCAGTGAGTTCCGCCATCCCGGAATCGCATTCGAAGTGTAGATGTCGATACCGCCCGGCGCCATCGTGGCGCTGCCGATGCCTTGTGCTTTGTAGCCACCTTCGACGGTGAAGAAGGTGCGAAGCGGGGGAGTGAATCGCTCGTTGTTCCATGCCATCTCGGCCTGTGTGGGGACCGATGCGGGAACAGCGTTGCCGGGAGGCAGCGTCCGGCACGGTGCCGGTTTCGACGCTGACCAGTTCGCGTAGACGTACGTCTTGTTGTCGCGATATCCAGCTACGTTCGGCCAGCCGTAGTTGCGGCCGCCTTCAATGAGGTTGACCTCGTCGTCGGTGTTGGGCCCGTGCTCCGACTCGTAGATCTCGCCCTTGGAGCCGACGACAAGGCCGAGAGGATTTCGGTGGCCGTACGAAAAGACATGACTGCGAACGCCGTTGATGACTGGGTTGTCGTCGGGGATCGAGCCGTCGAGGTTGAGCCGAAGAATCTTGCCCTGGTAGTTGGACCAGTCTCCCTTGCCGATCTGGCTCATGGTGGGGAGGTCCTGCGCGCGATTTTCGTTGCAACGGTTCGCGCCGAAGTTACTTCCCAGATCCCCGATGGAGAGATACAGCTTGAGATCCCGGCCGATGACGAGCCTGCCACCGACGTGGTCGTCGTGAGTCGGGAGTCCCATGATGACGTCCACAGGTGCCGTCAACGTGCGTGCATTCGCGTCGTATTGGTAGCGACGAATTCCCATTCGTCGTGCGAGTGCGGGCCCCGGAGCATCGTCATACGTGAACGCAAGATAGACGTCGTTGTTGCCGACCAGGCTCTTGAGAAAGTCAGGGTGCAGCGCCAGGCCGAGCAAGCCATCCTGTGTGACGCTCTGATGGACCTCGTGCACGGTGATGAGCGTGCTGCGAGTGCCGTCAGCGGGATTGACACGAATCACGCGTCGGCCGCGGCGCTCGGTGGCCCACAGGTGGCTGTCTGGTCCCCACGTCAGTTCCCAGGGGCCATCGAGGCCTGACGTCACGACGCGCATGGTGAACCGCTCGGGCGGATTCGTCACGATGGTCGCGTCCTGTATAGCTCCCACCGAAACGACTGTCAGGGCCACGCCGGCGACAATCAGTATGCGCATGGTGCGCTCATTAGAACACGAGCGCGACGAGGAAAATGCCGATCATCAGGAACGCCAGTGCGACCTTGGTGGCGGTGCCGATCGCAAATCCGATCCAGGCTGCCACCCCGGCTTTACCGGCCTTGCCGAAGTCGCGATGCGTCGTGAGCTCGCCGATAACGGCGCCGACGAACGGCCCTACGATGACACCGGGAAGACCGAAGAAGAGGCCGGCGAGCGTGCCGAGGGCGGCACCGGTCATGGCACGAGGGCTGGCGCCGAGGTGCTTGGCCCCGAGTGCCACGGCGATGAAATCGACGCCATAGCTCGCGAGCGCGATGAGGCCCACGACTACGAGCGTCCACACCCCGACCCGCATGAATCCATCTGCCCAGGCGCCGAGGATGAGGCCGGCGAGGATCAACATGTGACCGGGCAGGGCGGGCATCACGACGCCCACGAGCCCGACGATCACCATCACGACGCAGAGCACCCACAGCAATATCGACACGGTGTCATTGGAGCACAGAACCCCGAACGGAGAACGGTGAACCGTGAACTGCACGTTACAATTCGTTCGTGTCCCTGACGCTATTTACCTCGCCCATCTTCGCCGATCATCTGACGCCCCCGGGCCACCCAGAACGGGTCGAGCGATTCGAAGTCATGCAGGCTGTGGCCGCCGAGTTCCGGCAGAAGGGGATTGCGGTCGTTGCGCCGAGGCCGGCGACCGAGGCTGAGATCGGACGCATCCACGCGCCGGAGTACGTGTCGCTCATCAAGGAGACGGCTGGCCGGGCCGTTGCTCTCGATCCGGATACGTTCACATCACCCCACACATGGGAGGCCGCGCAGATGGCGGCTGGTGCCGCCGTCAGCGCAGTTGAGCATGTGCTCGATGGCGGGGCGGGTGCGCGTGCCTTTGCGCTGGTCAGGCCTCCCGGGCATCACGCGGAACAGGCCAGGGCGATGGGCTTCTGTTTCTTCAACAGCATCGCCGTGGCTGCCGCGCATGCCAGGGCGCGGGGGATTGCGCGCGTCGCGATCGTCGACTTCGACGTCCATCACGGCAACGGTACG
>JAICEG010000192.1 GCA_025924295.1 Vicinamibacteria bacterium | reverse complement strand
TTCGACCCGCCGGTCTCGACGCCCACACGGCGGATGATCCGCCGGCCCATGTCGCGCATCCGCTGGTATTCCTTGTCGGTCAACGTCAGCGCCGGAGCGACGGTAATCGAGTCGCCGGTGTGGACGCCCATGGCGTCGATGTTCTCGATCGAGCAGATGACGACGAAGTTGTCCGCGACGTCGCGCATCACCTCGAGCTCGAACTCTTTCCAGCCGATGACGGACTCCTCGACCAGGATCTCGTGGACCGGGCTGAGATCGAGACCGCGGCCGGCCAGTTCTCTGAACTCTTCGATGTTGTAGGCGATGCCGCCGCCCACGCCACCCAGCGTGAACGATGGCCGGATGATCGCCGGGAAGCCGACTTCATCAACGATGACGAGCGCCTCTTCCAGCGTCGTCGCCACGCCGCTCTGCGGCACCTCGACGCCGATCTCCGTCATCGCGTTCCGGAACAGGAGCCGATCCTCGGCGACCTTGATCGCGTCGATCTGGGCCCCAATCAGCTTCACGTTGTACTTGTCGAGCGTTCCACGTTCGTGCAGGGCGACCGCGAGATTGAGTGCAGTCTGTCCACCGACGGTGGGCAGGACGGCATCGGGCCGCTCCTTGACGATGATCGCCTCCACCATCTCGGCCGTCAGCGGCTCGACGTAGGTCGCGTCGGCCAGCTCCGGGTCCGTCATGATCGTCGCCGGGTTGCTGTTGACGAGGACGACCTCGAGTCCTTCTGCACGCAGCGCCTTGCACGCCTGCGTGCCCGAGTAGTCGAATTCCGCCGCCTGGCCGATGACGATCGGGCCTGAGCCGATCACGAGGACGCGCTTGATATCGCGACGCTTGGGCATTCGTGGTGGAGCTCACCTTTTCTCCATGGACTCGAGAAACTGTCGAAACAGGTAGTCGGCGTCGTGCGGACCGGGCGAAGCCTCGGGATGATACTGCACCGAGAACATCGGCTTCGTGACGTGACGGAAGCCTTCGACCGTCTTGTCGTACAGGTTGAGATGCGTCACCGTCGTGTCGGCCGGCAGCGAATCGGGATCGATGGCGAACCCGTGGTTCTGCGAGGTGATCTCGACCTTGCCCGACTGCAGTTCCTTCACCGGATGGTTCGCGCCGCGGTGACCGAACTTCAGCTTGTAGGTCTGGCCGCCCACCGCCAGTCCCATGATTTGATGCCCGAGGCAGATGCCGAACATCGGGACATCTGCGTTCATCAACTGACGCACGTTGTTGACCGCGTATGGCAGCGCGGCCGGGTCACCGGGCCCGTTGCTGAGGAAGATTCCATCCGGCTCGATCGCCAGCAGATCGGAGGCAGGCGCGGATGCCGGGAAGACGTGCACGTCGCATCCGTAGACGTCCAGTCGACGCAGGATGTTGTACTTGATGCCGAAGTCGTAGGCCGCCACCCTGAGGCGTCGTGACGCCTGACGTCCCGGCGCGACACCGAACTCCCGGTGATCCTGCTCCCCGGCGGACGGCGCGAGATCGCGCCACCAGAACGGCGCCTCACATGTCACGTCCTTCACGAGGTCGGCGCCTTCCATCTTCGGGATCGCGCGCGCCTTCTCGACCAGTTCCGCCGGATCGACCTGCCCCGTCGCAATCACGCCGCGCATGACGCCGGCGGAGCGCAGCACGCGAGTGAGCGCACGGGTGTCGATGTCGGCGATGGCGACAATCCCGTGGCGGGTCAGGTATTCGCGCAGTGTTCCGTCCGCGCGATAGTTGCTGGCCACTGGGGAGGCCTCGCGCATGATGAAGCCGGCGACGCGCGGCGACTGTGACTCGGCATCTCCTGCCGACACGCCGTAGTTGCCGATCTGCGGCGCCGTCATCGTGACTATCTGTCCGGCGTACGAGGGATCGGTCAGAACTTCCTGGTAGCCGGTCATGCTGGTGTTGAACACGACCTCGCCGGAGGTCTCACCAGACGCGCCTGCGGCCACGCCGCGGTACCAGGTGCCGTCTTCGAGGGCCAGAGTTGCGTTCATTTACTCCACAGCTCGCTTGTCTTTGAGGGCTCCAGCCTCCAGCAGAGCGAAACCGCCGCCGTTTCCCTCGGGCCATGTGCTGGCAACGCCACCGAACACAAGCGAGTCCTGAGGTTAGATTTGAGGGATGCGCTCATGCGGGTCCGGACTGCTCAAGTAAATCGACCGATCGTAACATTCACCGGCCGATTTCTTGACACTGCGCTTGCCGCTCTGCAAAAGTACCCGCAGGTGCAGTCCCACACTGGTCTGACCGCCACGTCCCCACAGTCTTCATCCGGGGGGGACACGGCCCCGAGCGGTCGTCTTTCCGTTGATATTCGTCGCTTCCCGTGGATCAGGCGGCTGGCCACCGACTACGCGTTCGACTTCGCGCGCCTGGGCGATTTCTTTGCCGGCGACCCGGGCGACCCGGGTGCGTGGCGCGACGCGATCGCGCGCGCCTCGAACCACCATCGCCAGCGCGGCGCGCTCGTCGAGGTACTGCGGGCCCAGCAACAACGGCGTAACGCGCCACCTGAATCAGCCGCCGCAGCGGACATCCTCGTCGATCCCCGGTCGGTGGCGATCGTCACCGGTCAGCAGGCGGGGTTGTTTGGCGGACCACTGTTCACGCTGCTCAAGGCGCTCACCGCCATCCAGCTCGCCGAACGCGTACGGACCGAGCATCAGGTTCCGGCAGTCGCCGTGTTCTGGGTCGACGCTGAGGATCACGACTGGGATGAAGTGAAAACATGCGGCGTCTTCGACGCCGATCACGCTCCCAGGTCGGTATCGATTGGCGACGTCCCCGGCGCGCACGCCGGCCCTGTGGCGCGCGTGCGATTGAACGACACGATCGACGGGGCGTTGTCCGAGCTGGAATCGATGCTGCCGGCCACCGAGTTCACGCCAGCGCTGCTCGACGAGCTCCGGCGCTGTTATCAACCCGGTACCGGGATGGCGGACGCCTTCAGCCGCTGGCTCGAACACGTCCTCGGACCGCGCGGATTGGTGGTGTTCGATTCCTCCGATCCGGCGGCGAAGCCGCTGGTCGCTCGTGTGTTCGTGCGTGAGATCGCTCATCCCGGAGAAGCCGCACACCTGGCAGCAGAAGCAGGCGCAGCGCTGGCGGCGCGTGGGTATCACGCACAGGTCACGCCCCACACGGACAGTCTCTCGCTGTTTCATATCAACGCCGGACGGGACACGATCAAGATTGTGGCCGACGGATTCCAGGTCGGCGGCGACACGCAATCCGGGGCCGCACTGTTGGAGCGTGCGCAGCAGAATCCCGCCGAGTTCAGCCCGAACGTGCTGCTGCGGCCGATCGTGCAGGACACGCTGTTCCCCACGGCCTGCTACGTCGCCGGGCCGAGCGAGCTCGCCTACCTTGGTCAGCTTCGCCGCGTCTACGATGCCTTCGTAGTGCCGATGCCGCTCATTCAACAGCGCGCCACTGCGACGATCGTCGACTCCAACGCGATGCGTTTCCTCTCGAAACACGACGTCGCGCTCGAAGCACTGCGTGCACAGGATGAGGCTGCGCTCAACGAGCTGCTGATCGCGCAGCTCCCGACGTCCGTCGAGGTCGCCATGCAGGTCGCCGGCGACACCGTCGAACAGCGTATGGACGCCCTGGCGAGAGAGCTGGCGCGCATCGACGCGACGCTCGAAGGCGCCGCGCGATCGACCGCGTCACGGATGCAGGATGATCTGAAAAAGCTTCACGCGAAGGTCGTCCAGGCAGCAAAGCGCAAGGACGAGACGCTGCGACGGCAGTTCCATCATGCCCGCGCTCAGGCGTTCCCGGGAGGGCATCCGCAGGAGCGCGAGATCGGCTTCGTGACGTTCCTCAACAAGTACGGTCCGGCGCTGGTGGACCGGCTGCTCGAAGCGCTACCGCCGGAAATGGGTCAGCACTGGGTGATCACTGTCTAAAACCGGCAATCGGCAGTTCGCGGTTCAACGTTCAGAGTTCACAGTTCGTGTTCGCGGTTCCGGTTCTTCGTTCTGAGTTCTTCGTTCTTAGTTCTTTGTTCCGCTACCAGCGGCCCCGGCGACTCCGTGAGAACGCCGCGACGATCATCAGCAGCAGCGCCGCGTAGAGACCCCGTCGAGCCCAGGAACCGTTTCTCGATTGAAGGTTGGACAGCAGCTTTGCCCCGAGCAGGGCGGCGATACCGGCAACAAACAGGAGAAGAAGCGGATGCCGGCGATTGTGCCGGCCATGCCCCCACGCCCCCCACCCATGCTGGGAATGGCCCCACCGGTTCGGGGCCCCCATGCGCCAGGGACCTGGATCCCAGCGGTAATCGGTCCAATTCAGCGGATCTGTGACGTGAGGACGCCGGTGCCGGGCTCGGAACACGACAGTTACGACGAAATCGGTGACACGGAAGTTCGACGAACCGTGAACCTCTTGGATTCCTTCTATAATTCGAATGAATGAACCAGGAAGTCTTTGCCGCCCTGGCAGAAGCGCTCGAGCGTGGGCAAGAGGTTGCCCTGGTGACGATCGTCGCCGCGCACGGGTCGACCCCTCAGCGCGTCGGGGCGAAGATGCTCGTCTACCCCGACGGCCGGACAGTAGGGACGATCGGTGGCGGCTGTTACGAGAACGATGCCTTCTGGAAGGCGCGTGAAGCCATCACGAAACGACGCCCGTTGAACGTCAAGTACGAGTTGAACGACGATTTCGCGCAGGAAACAGGACTCGTCTGCGGCGGTCAGATGGAGGTCTTCATCGAACCGGTCGAGGCATCGCCCGACGTGTACGTCTTCGGGGCGGGCCACGTCGGCTACTTCGTGGCCAAGCTCGCACACGAAGTCGGCTTCCGGGTCCACGTCATCGACGATCGCGAGAAGTTCGCCAGCTCGGAGCGCTTCGGCGAGGGGATCGATGTCATCGTGGACAACATCCCGCAGTGGCTCACCACTCACACGCTGCCTGCCACCGCCTATGCCGTCATCGTGACCCGCGGTCATACCCACGACCTCGATGCGCTGCGGGCGTTGTCGGCGGCACCACTTCGTTACCTCGGGCTCATCGGCAGCAAGGCGAAGGTCAGGCGTATTTACGATGCGTTGATCGAAGAAGGTACCTCACAGGAGGCGCTGCAAGCCGTTCATGCGCCGATCGGTCTCGACATTGGCGCCATCACTCCGCAGGAGATCGCCGTCAGCATCGTTGCGGAGCTCATCGCAGCCAAACACGGCAAGATTTCCGACCCGCGGGTCGCGGCCGTCAGCCTGCGATGGGAGGGAGCACTCCGAAAATAGTGGGCTATAATTTGAACTGCAGGCCCTAAGCTCCTGACTCGCAATGGGTTCCTTCGAACTACCCGAACGATCGCGTCGCCTGCTGGCGACTCTGGTGCGCGAGTACATCGACAGCGGCGAGCCGGTCTCGTCGCAGGTCGTCGCGCACCGCAGCGGTCTAGGTCTGTCGTCAGCCACCGTCCGGAACGTGCTGGCACAGCTGGAAGAGCAGGGGTACGTTCACCAGCCTCATACCTCGGCCGGTCGGGTTCCCACCGACCTCGGCTACCGGGCATTCGTCGACATGCTGCTCGAAAGCCGGACAGCGGTCGCGTCGCACGCGGACGTGGAGCAGCAGTTGCGCAGGCAGGCGGTACAGACACCGCTGATGGACGACCTGCTCGCGGCAGTCTCGCATCTGGTCTCACGCGCAGCCAGGCATGTCGGCTTTGCGCTCGCGGCCAATGACGCGGCAATCCTGCAGCGCATCGAGTTCATTCCGCTCGATGGCTCGCAGGTGCTGGTGGTCGTTGTCGCACGCAGCAACCAGGTCACACAGAAGGTCGTCGACGCCGGTGAACGTGTGCGTCCGGATGACCTGGCCCAGGCCGCACGATACCTCAACACCGAGTTCGCCGGTCTTCCGTTGTTCGAGGTCCGGGACGCGGTCCAGCAGCGGCTGCGCCAGGAGCGCACGCTCTACGACCAGCTCCTCAAGCGCGCGCTGAGCCTTGCCCACTCCACTCTCGAGCAGCTTCCCAACGTGCAGACCTTCCACGTCGACGGTGCCGCATCGCTCCTCGAGCACGGCCCGCACGAGGGAGTGTCCACGATCACGCTGCGTGCGCTGTTCGAGATGATGGAAGAAAAGGAGCGGATGATCCATCTGCTCAATGCGTATATCGACGGTCCGGGCCTGACAGTGGTGATTGGGACCGAACACACCTCACCCGACCTGCGTCGCTTCAGCCTGATTGCCTGCACGGCGATCGACGGCAGCACGACCAGGACGGTAGGCGTCATTGGCCCGACGCGGATGCACTACTCGCGGACGATCGCGCTGGTCGACGGCACCACACAAGCCGTCTCGCGCGTGCTGCGCGACGCCCATTAGCAGGATCGCGGGGTCGCTGCCCCGCCCAACGAATCACGATGAACGAACAGGCACTCGACGATCAGGACCCGCAGCCGGCGGAGACACAGAACGACCCCCTCGAAGAATTGCGCCGCGAGAAAGATTCGCTGCAGGATCGACTGCTGCGTACGGCGGCCGAGTTCGATAACTACCGCAAGCGGGTCGACCGCGAGCGGCGCGACATGGCTGACTACATGAAAGCCGATGTCCTGACCGAGATCCTCCCGATCGTGGACAACTTCGAGCGCGCGCTGCAGGCGCCAGCGTCCGACGCGGACTCGCTGCGCAAGGGGGTGGAGTTGATCTACAAGCAGATGATCGACTTCCTGCGCAAGCGCGGGGTCACGCCGATCGAGGCGCTCGGAGCCGACTTCGATCCGAACTTCCACCAGGCAGTCATCCACGAGACGAGCCCCGCACACCGTGAGGGCGAAGTCATCGAGGAACTACAGCGCGGCTACATGCTGGGCGACAAGCTCCTGCGGCCCGCCATGGTGAAGGTGGCCAAAGCCGCGTGAGCAAACGAGACTATTACGAGATCCTCGGTGTGTCGCGAACGGCGACCGAGCAGGAGATCAAGAGTGCATACCGCAAACTCGCACTCAAATACCATCCTGACCGCAATCCGGGAGACAAGAGCGCCGAGGACAACTTCAAGGAGGCGGCCGAGGCCTATAGCGTGCTCGTCGACACCGACAAGCGCCACATGTACGACCGCTTCGGCCACGCCGGGCTCGGAGGCGCGGCGACGGGCGGCTTCGATCCGAACGCGTTCTCCGGCTTCGAAGACATCCTCGGCGGCCTCGGCGACATCTTCGGCTTCGGCGACGCGTTCGGCGGCCGGCGACGGAGCGGCCCGCAACGCGGCGCCGACCTGCGCTACGACCTGGAGATCTCGTTCGACGAAGCCGCAAAGGGTACCGAGGCCTCGCTGCAGATTCCCCGGCAGGAGACGTGCGAAACCTGCAAGGGCAACGGCGCCGCACCAGGCACCACACCCATGACCTGCCCGCAATGTCAGGGGCGTGGACAGATCCGCTATCAACAGGGCTTCTTCACCGTCGCGCGGACGTGCGGGCAATGCCGCGGCACGGGCTCGGTCGTCGCCAAGCCCTGTCAAATCTGTCGCGGCGCGGGACGCATTCAGAAAGAGAAGAAGCTGAGCGTCCGGATTCCAGCAGGCATTGCCACCGGACAGCGATTGCGCTTGAGCAGCGAAGGCGAGGCCGGTCCCGGCGGCGGCCCGCCCGGTGACCTCTACGTCGTCGTCCACGTGCAGGAGCACTCGTTCTTCCAGCGTGATGGCAACGATCTCTACTGCGAGATTCCTCTCAACTTCCCCACCGTCGCGTTGGGTGGCGAGATCAAGGTTCCGACACTCGATGGCGAACACCCGCTCCCGATTCCAGCAGGAACCCAGAGCGGCTCAACCTTCCGTATCCGCGGCCGCGGGATGCCTGATGTCAGCGGCCGTGGCCACGGCGATCTCCTCGTGACCGTCAAGGTCGTCACACCGAAGAAGCTGTCGAAGGACCAGAAGAAACTGCTCGAACAGCTCTCGGCGTCACTGCCCAACGACGCCTTCGAACCGACACCAACGTCGGAGCACGCGGACAAGGGACTCTTCGACCGAGTCAAAGACATCTTCGGGTAGCCACCACAACCGGCGGATAGACGGACGACGAATCGAGTGAGCACCGAGCGCAGTGAACCTCTCGTTCGCAGCTGGCCCGCTCTCGACATTCACCCTGTCTCGGAGCTCCTGCAGGCGGCGCTCGTCGACTACGACGTCACTGCCGTCGACGAACGCGCGCCGGACGACTGGCGCGTGTTCTTCACCAGCGCCCGCGAGCGCGACCGGGCGGGCGCAGCTCTGCGGACCGAGTTTCCTGATATCACCGTACAGTCAGTCGACGTACCCGATGAGAACTGGGCTGCGCGGTCGCAGGCCAGCCTTCGCGCCGTCCGTGTCGGCGCCATCGTCGTTGCTCCGCCCTGGGATCTGCCGCGCGATTCGAGCGACGGCACCATCAGGATCGTGGTCGAACCCTCGATGGGCTTCGGCACCGGCCATCACGCGACGACGCGCCTGTGCCTCGCTGCGCTGCAACGCCTCGACCTGAAGGAGCGATCGGTCCTCGACGTCGGAACCGGCTCCGGCGTCCTCGCGATCGCTGCGAGCCTGCTCGGCTCCAGTGACGTGACTGGCATCGACGATGATGCCGATGCCGTCGCGTCTGCACAAAAGAACCTGGAGCTGAACGCAGGCGCGAACGTGACGCTTCTCGCAGGCGACCTGCGCTCGACTCGTCTGCCGGCCGCTGACGTCGTGGTCGCCAATCTGACGGGCGGCCTGCTCGTTGCCGCCGCAGGCACGATTCAGTCGATGGCCACGCGTGGCGGGCGCCTCATCCTGAGTGGCCTGATGGCCTCAGAGGAACAGGACGTGCTCGTAGCCTTCGCCGGATGGATCGTCGAGCACCGGAGTGACGAAGACGAGTGGGTTGCCCTCACACTGAGGGGCGCGAACTCGTAGTCCGAGGCTGGTTGTCGTCAGCAACAGCTGTCAGTGCAGCGTTGAAGCCGTGACTGGGGCGCCGAAGCCGAGGGTGCCGACGAGCGGCAGTTCCAGCGCGACGTCGTTCGGATCCACGCCGAACGTCATGCCGAGCAGGTTCAACTCCATGCCTTCTTCAATGCCGGCGACGAGCCCGAGCACGCCGAACAGGCTGACCTGGCCACCCGTACCGCTCGGCGAGCGCGCGAACACGCGCGTGCCGAGGTAGTCCTTGCCGACGGCATGCGCCGGGAGATCCGCGCGGAGCTCCGGCACGTGTCGCAGCACAAACGCCGTGAACGTGTTGGAGTTGGGACCCGGCCAGATGCGATAGGAATTGTTGTAGGG
>JAICEG010000191.1 GCA_025924295.1 Vicinamibacteria bacterium | reverse complement strand
CTGCGGACGCAGCGACTTCACGTACTCGACGAGCGCCATCACATTTTCCTCGCTGACGAGCCCCTGGAACGTCGGCATCAACGGCTGATATCCGTCGACCACTTTCGCTTGCGGCCTCAGGATCGACTCCCGCAGGTACGCTTCGTCGATGGGGACCGTCGTGCCGTCCGCGAGCCGCTCTGAGAACCCGAACTTGTTGGTGAGCGCCGGCCCTCGGCCACGGCCATCCTCGAGGTGGCAGGTGTTGCACGCCAGATCGCTGAACAGCCGCTGACCGCGCTGCGCCAGCGAGGTGCCTGCGACGTTGCCACTGAGCCACGCCTCGTAGGCGGTGGGCTCCATGACGATGACCTTGCCGATCATACCGGAGTGGTTGGTGCCGCAGTATTCGGCGCAGAAGAGATGATGCTCACCAACAATCGTCGGAGTGAACCAGACGCTGCTGTATCGGCCGGGGATCGCGTCGGCTTTCGTACGGAATGCCGGGAAGAACAGCGAGTGCAGCACGTCCTCGGAGGTGAAAGTCACCTTGACCGGTCGGCCCAGCGGCACGTGCAGCTCGTTGATTTCGTTCTGACCGTCGAGATGCTGGAACTTCCACATCCATCGCTTGCCGGTCGCATAGATCTCGAGCGCCTGATCGGGCGGGCGGTAAAGGTCGAAGTAGACCTTGGCTGCCCAACCGAAGATGACGATGCTGATGAGGAACGGGATGATCGACCACGCCAGCTCTAAGGGGATCGATCCGTGGATCCGCGCGCCGACCTTCATCGGGTCGTCGGTGCGGTACTTCGCGGCAAAGTAAATCACCACGACGGTGGTGAGAATGCCGAAGAACGCCGTCACCGCGATGATGAAGAGGTACAGCGCGTCGACATCCGCCGCGAGCGTTGACGCCTGTTGAGGAAACAGTGGAATCCCAGAAAACATAAACGCTCAGGCGTGCCTTTCCGCGACACGGCGCGATTCGCGCAGTCGCATCAGCACCACGAAACCTACGATGAGGCCGACCGTCAGCACGGCGCCCAGTCGCAAGATGTTCATGAACACGGCCCCGTACCGCCCACTCGAGGGGTCATAGTGAAAGCAGTAGAGCAACAACTCATCGACCACCGAACCCAAGCGACCCTGCCCGGAATCCACGAGCGCGAGCCGCAGATCCTTGGGCGAGAATTCCACACCGTAGAAATAACGGGACAACCGCCCATCCGGCGTCACGACCAGAATGCCGCTCACGTGGGCGAACTGCTGCGTCTCCTCGTCCCATTCGTAGGTGAATCCCGCGGCCGAGGTCACACGCTTGATCTGCTCGTCGGTCCCGGTGAGCAAGTGCCAGCCGTCAGCCGTTTCGGGGACCGCCCAGTGCAGGAGGTGCGCACGTTTCTTCGCGTTTGCCGTCTCGTGCGTCTCGCGAGAGTCGAAGCTGACGAGCACGACGTCGAAATCCTTGCCGGCGGTGAAGGGCACGACCTTCAGCGCGGACGAGATCCCGTTCATCACGAGAGGGCAGAGCATCGGGCACTGGTAGTAGACGAACGCCAGTACGACCGGCTTGTCCTTCTTGAAGTACTCACCCAATTCGACCTGGCGACCCGTTTCGTCCGTCAGTCGTGCGTCGAGAGGGAGCTGTTCGCCGAGACGCTGCGAAAACGTCACGTGCTCAATCTTGGGCGGCACGTTGGACGCGACAACCCCGCCGGTGAATCCCATGGAGCCGGGCATGCCGGGCTGTTGTTGAGCGCTGACGCTGCCACTGCTGAATGCTGAATGCAGAATGCAGATCATGAACACGACACGCCACATCGATCGGCTCCACGTGTGACGTGACCGGTTCTGAATTCTGAATTCCGAGTTCTGCATTGCGGGATTCATTGCTATTGCCTTCTTCTTTCCAGTGTTCGTCCCGCGCTCCCGTCGGTCGGCATGAGACTCGAGGACTCGGTCGAGGCACCGGGCGCCGCTGCATCAGCCGCTCGCGACGGCAATCCGCGCTCCACCGTCAGGCGCATGGCCTCCGCGATGGGAATCCGCACGGTGCCCGCGTTTCTGTCGAGCCAGCCATAGCCTTCGAGTTCGGCCTTCTCGCGCAGACGGAAATCGTAGATCTCGTTGGCCGGCTGTGCCTGGAGTCGCGGACCTGCTGGCAGGCGAGGACCCTGCTCGGCGGCGAGCGGGAACTCCGCGGGACCCGTGTTCTCGCGAAGGTCGACGAAGATCGCGAACGTGAACCACATCAGGATGTGCACGACGATCGCCGACACCGAGAGCCACACGGCGAACTGGATGATCATCGACACGTTGGCATCGGTGTGCTCGTGTCCCGATCCCGACGCGGGATTGAGGTACTCGTCGTCGGCCGACGCGTGGGCGTGAGCGTGAGGATCGTGGGCCATCAGTGGCCTCCCCCGGTTTCAAGCGCTTCCCGCAAGTAGGGATCGCCGGTGGCCAGCAACGGTCGCTGCCGCAGTTCCGAGAAGAACATCCAGAGCCACAAACCGCCGATTGCCAGCGGCGCGGCCAGGTCGAGCCAATGAAAGAAGAAGTGGCTCGCGTGCTCGCCGGTCAACAGATGCAGGTTGCTGCCGCTGGAATCGAACTCGGGCGACACCATCATGAAGAGGTCGGCAAAACGCACGAACAGGATCCAGAACGCGATGATCACGAGCCGATGCGGCGTGCGCTTCAGATTGCGCGACAGCAGCAGGAACCACGGCACGAAGAAGTGGAACAACACCAGGAAGACGGCGAGGTACTGCCAGCCGTGGCTGGTGCGCGTGATCATGTAGGGAATCTCTTCGACGAGATTCGCCGCGAACGTGAGGAGGTACTGCGAGAAGTTGAAGTACGCCCACAACATCACGAACGCGAACATCAGTTTGCCGAGGTCGTGGAAGTGATGCGGCTTCAGCAGGCCGGACATCGGCTCGTGCTTGAAGAGGAATGTCGAGATGATGATCGTGAACGCGAGCGCTGCCAGACCCTGGCCGCCAATCATCAGGAACCCGAAGATCGTCGAGTACCAGTGCGGGTTGAGCGACATGATCCAGTCGATGCCAGCAAAGGTGATGGCGAGCGCGTAGAACACGAGGCCGGCGCCGGACAGGCGCTGCAACCGGCTGTTCACGGCCACGTTGCCCTCATCCTGCTGCCGCGACCACTTGTTCAGGAGGAACGCGATACCGAGCCACCCGGCGAAATAGATCAGCGCGCGCACGACGAAGAACGGGACGTTCAGATAGGCAGCTTTGTGCCGCAACACCGCGTCAGCGGCGACATGATCCGCATGAGACCAGGGATACAGCGAGCCGACTCCCAGTAGAACGGGAATGAACAACACGGCCAGCAACGGCAGCGTGCGGCTGGATGCCTCGAAGATCCGCCGGAACACACCCCAGCCGCCGCCGGACAGATGCTGGATCATGATCAGGGCCATCGACCCGAGCGCGATTCCAAGAAACAGCATGTACGCGACGAGCCACGCGCGGAAGAAATGATCGCGATCGACCAGCAGGCCGATGCCACAGCCGGCGAGGCCGACAACACCAGCGATCAGAGCCTTCGACCTGAGGCGCTCGATGTCGGCGACTGGCGGCAAGTAGGTCGTATCCACGTTCACTGGTTCTCCTGCGCGGGTCGATCGAGGTCACCGCGACGATCGGCTGGGACGTCCGCGACCGTGGCGCTGTGACTGAGCTGCAGCGCCCGAATGTAGGCGGCGATCGCCCAGCGATCGGCCACGGGCACCTGCGCGGCGTAGTCCTGCATCGCGCCAAAGCCGTTCGTCATCACATCGAAGAAGTAGCCGGCTGGTGCCTCACGCAGCCGCTGCTCGTGGTACGACGGCGGCTGGCGGAAGCCGCGCTGCACGATCATCCCGTTGCCGACGCCGGTCCGGCCGTGGCATGGCGAACAGAACACGTTGTAGCGCTCCTGGCCTCGCGCCATCACGTCAGCCGTCACGGCCATCGGGAACGTGTCAGCGAACTGTCCTGACACCTTGCCGGTATAGAGCAGCTCGTCCTCGCGCAGGAACCCGCGCGGAACCGTGTTGGCGACGAGCGTGCGCGCGGCGGAGCCGTTCGGAAAGAACGCGCTCGCCTCGAGCGGGTCGTAGCGCGGGGCGTCGTGCATGTCCTGGCGGCAGGCCGCGACCACGACACTCAGCGCGACGATGGCGGCAAGAGGGAGAAAGTTACGGCGCAACGTCGGATACCCCCACTGGATGCAGCCCCTCGAGGAACTTCCTCGTCGCGTGCGCGTCGAAACGTGGATCGGCCGTCTCGATGACGAGGAAGAACCGGTCGGTTGACGCGCGACTGAAAGCATCCACGTTGAACACCGGGTGATAGGGTTGCGGCAGACGATTCAGCGCCCACATGCCGACGAAGCAGGTCAGGGCCGCGCCGAGGACCGTCGTCTCGAACGTGACCGGGATGAACTGCGGCCAGCTGTTGAGCGGACGGTCGCCGATGTTCATCGGATACGCGATCACCGACGCCCAGTACTCGAGGCTGAAGCCGCCGAGTCCGCCAAAGATGCCGCCGAGGAGCACGAGCAGCGGCAGCCTCGTCCGCTTGAGATCCAGCGCCTCGTTCAACTCCTCGATCGGAATCGGCGAGTAGGCGTCCATCTTCCGATAGCCCGCAAGGCGTGCCTTGGTCGCAGCGCTGACGAGCGCCGTCGGGCTGTCGAACTCCGCCATCAGGCCGTACTGCGTTGGTTGCGCGGCGTGTGCCATCACTTCACCCGTGGTGTTCCGACTTCATCTTGGCTTCCGGGACGATCGTGCGCATCTCGAAGATGGCGATCGCCGGCAGGAAGCGGATGAAGAGGAAGAAGAGCGCCAGGAACAACCCGATCGTGCCGGCGAACATGCCGAAGTCCCATCGCGTCGGCGCATACATGTCCCACGACGACGGCAGGAAGTCGCGGTGCAGGCTCGTCACGATGATGATGAAGCGCTCGAGCCACATCCCGACGTTGACGAGCAACGACAGGATGAAGAGCAGTGGAATGTTGTCGCGCACGCTGCGGAACCAGAACAGCTGGATCATCACGGCGTTGATCGCGATGAGCGACCAGTAGAAGACCGCGTATGGCCCGGCCATGCGGTTGGCCATCATGTACTCTTCATACGGGTTCGCGCTGTACCACGCGAAGAACGCCTCGTTGGCATAGCCGTAGGCCACGATCATCCCCGTCACCAGCATGACCTTCGTCATGTTGTGGATGTGACGCATGGTGATGAAACCTTCGAGGTGATAGAACTTCCGCAGCGGAATCGCCAGCGTCATCACCATCGCGAAGCCGGAGTAGATGGCGCCGGCCACGAAGTAGGGCGGGAAGATCGTCGCGTGCCAGCCCGGCAGGACCGAGACCGCGAAGTCGAAGCTCACGACTGAGTGCACGGAGAGCACCAGCGGAGTGGAGATGCCCGCCAGCAGCAGGTACGCCGTCTCGTAGCGTTGCCAGTGTTTCGCCGATCCGCGCCATCCGAGCGCGAGCATGCCGTAGATACGCCGCGCGAACGGCGACTTCGCGCGATCGCGCAGCGTGGCCATGTCCGGAACGAGTCCGGTGAACCAGAAGAGCGCGGACACCGTGCCGTAGGTCGAGACCGCGAACACGTCCCAGATCAGCGGACTGCGGAACTGCGGCCACAGCCCCATCGTGTTGGGATACGGGAACAGCCAGTAGATCGCGAGCCAGGGCCGGCCGGTGTGGAGCAGCGGGAACATGGCCGCGCACGCAACGGCAAAGAGCGTCATCGCTTCTGCAAAGCGATTGATCGACGTGCGCCACTGCTGACGGAAGAGCAGCAGAATCGCCGAGATCAGCGTTCCGGCGTGACCGATGCCGATCCACCAGACGAAGTTGATGATGTCGAAGGCCCAGCCGACCGGGACGTTGTTTCCCCAGATGCCGATGCCGGTCACCAGCAGGTTGCCGATGGTCAGGTTGAGGACCATCAGCAGGATGAACGCGATGAAGAATCCGAGGAACCAGCCGATCGGCGTGCGCTTCGAGAGAACGACGTGACCGATCGACTCGGTCACCGACTCGAAGGTGTGCCCAGGTTCGATGACCGGTGGCGTGCGGCTCAGAAGCGCCGCCGTCTCAGCCGAGACCGCCGCCGGCGCGTGCGACTTGTCCATCCCTAGTGTCCTTCCTCCCCGGTCCCGAGCGGCCGGGCAGGTTCCAGCTCGGTGTTGGGATTCCGCACGATCGCGAGATACGTCGTCCGCGGCCGCGTGTTGAGCTCGGCCAGCAGCGGATAGTTCAACGAGCTTGCCTTGAGTTTCGAAACCGCGCTGTTCGGATCGTTCACGTTGCCGAACACGATCGCGTTGGTCGGACACGCCGACTGACACGCCGTGACCACCTCGCCATCCCGAATCTCTCGATCCTCGAGCTTGGACGTGACGCGCGCGTGATTGATTCGCTGCACGCAGTAGGTGCACTTCTCCATCACGCCACGGCTGCGCACGGTGACGTCCGGGTTGCGCGCCAGCTTGAACGTGGAGGTGTCCCAGTCCGAATACAACATGAAGTTGAACCGGCGCACCTTGTACGGGCAGTTGTTCGAGCAGTAGCGCGTGCCCACGCAGCGGTTGTAGACCATGTCGTTCAGGCCTTCGTCGCTGTGGACGGTCGCCGACACCGGGCACACGACCTCGCACGGCGCCGATTCGCACTGCTGGCACGGCATCGGCTGGTGGTACGTGTCCGGATTGTCCAGCTCTCCGCTGTAGTACCGGTCGACCCGCAGCCAGTGCATCTCGCGGCCGTTCGCGACCTGCGACTTGCCGACGACGGGCACGTTGTTTTCAGCCTGGCAGGCGACCACGCACGAATTGCAGCCCGTGCAGACGTTCTGATCGATCGTCATGCCCCAGGCGTAGCCTTCGTACTTCCGCTGCTCGAACATCGTCACCTTCCCCGCGAGCGACTGATGTTCCTGCTTGGCGGCGAAGTTCGGGTCCTGTCCGAACTGCTCGACGGTGGCGACGCGCACGAGATTCCGGCCCTCGAGCGACCAGTGGTCCTGGGTCGAGACCAGCTCATAGCTGTCGCCCGTCTTCGCGACGTCGACACCGCTGAGGACATCTGGCGTTGTCGAGGTCCGCAGAGAGTTGATACCGAAGCCGATGCCAGTCCCGATCCGGCCGGCTCGTTCGCGGCCGTATCCCAGATGGATCGTGATCGTGTCGGCCGCGTGTCCAGGAGCCAGCCACACCGGGATGCGGAGCGTGTTCGATCCCTGCTTGACCTCCACGACGTCACCGCTAACCAGGTTCAGCCGATCGGCGGTTCCGGGAGACAAGAGCGCCGCGTTGTCCCACGTGAGCTTCGTCAAACACTTCGGCAGCTCTTGAAGCCACCCGTTGTTGGCGAAGCGCCCGTCGTAGACGCTCGGGTCCGGCCGGAAGACGACTTCGATCCCACTCGGCGCGGCCGGAACCGCAGCGACCGCATTGCCCTGGAGCGTGACGGCCTTCGGTGCGAATGCAGTGCCCGGGATCACGCCGTCGTGAAGCCAGCGGCGCCACTCCCTGTCGAAAGGCGAGAGCGGCGCAGCCCCGGGAAGTGGAGCGAGCGATCCGACGGCAGGCACCGGCTCGGGCGCAGCAGTGGATGTCCCACGCTGACCAGCCCAGTACGATCGAACGATGTCGTAACCGGATCGGACGCCAGCCTCGCTCAGCGCCGACACCACCTCGAACACGGAGTGACCGTTGTAGAGCGGCGAGATCAGCGGCTGAACGATCGACACGGTGCCGTCGTGTCCGCGGACGTCACCCCACGCCTCGAGATAGTGAGTCTCCGGGATATGCCAGTGACAGAGCGCTGCGGTCTCGTCGTGGAACTGGCTCAGGCTCGCGCGCAGCGGCACCTTGTCGAGCGCCTCGGCAAACCTGAGATCGGATGGTGCGGTGTAGACCGGGTTGCCACCGAGGATGATCAGCAGGCTGACCGTGCCGGCATTCATCTCGCCAACGAGCTCGGTCAGCGCCGTGCGCTGATTCATCGGGTGTGTTTCCACGGTCGACGTATAGACGACCGTGTTTCCGACGTTGCCGAGCGCCTCGTTCATGGCATGCGCGAGCGCGTGAATCGAGGCGGGCTGACCCTCACCGGCGATCACGAGGCTGCGGCCGCGCGTGTTCTGAAGGTCCTTGACGAGCGGGGCGAGCCAGGCCCGCGCGGTCTCCGGCACCGTCCCGGCAGTCGCGCCGGCCACGCCGAGTTGTGCGGCAACCGCACTCGCGAACACACCGACCTCCGACGCGCGAATGAGAAGGCGATGATCGGCTTTCGTCCCGGTATTGGTCGGTGAGCTCTCGACCGAGTAGAGACGATTGCGCTGCGACGCGTCACCGTCGATACGGCGCCGCGACGCGAACGCCCTGGCGTGCGTCAAGGCGCCGTTGCCCGTGCACAGGAAGTCGGCATCGAGCGCCAGGATGATGTCGGCCCTTTCAATCGAGTACTTCGCGTCGACGTACTCGCCAAACGCCTGGCGGCTGCCTTCTCGCACGTTGTGCCGGCCGAAGGGCTCCCACTGGACCCACTTCGCCTGCGGGAACCTGCCGAGGAACTCGTCGATCTGGGCGCCGAGCGTCGGCGACGCAACGGTTTCGCTCAGAACCCGGATGCCGCTGCCCTGCGACGCCTGCTGAGCGGTAAGCACCTGTCGAATCGCCGCGGCAAACGCCTCGAACGGGCGGATTTCGCCAAGGTGCGTGAGCACCTGCGCGCGATCCGGATCGTAGAGACCGAGAATCGACGCCTGCGCGAAGAGGTCTGTCGCTCCGAGACTGGACGGATGCTCGGGATTCCCCTCGACCTTCGTGGGACGCCCCTCATGGCTTTCGACGAGCAGGCCAACGCCGGAACCGGCAAACGGCATCGCGGTCGCGTAGAACAGCGGCTTGCCGGGAACAAGTTCTTCAGGCTGTCGCACATAGGGAACGATGGCTTCGTCCGGCTGGCGTGTGCACGCGCTCACACCGGCAAGGGCCATCGACGCGCCCATCAACTTCAGGAATCCGCGGCGGCCGACTGGATCCAGCCATTCGGAGGCGTTCTGTGGGAACTCTCGATGGAGGAATTCCTTGAATTCGGGCGTGTCGGCGACCTGTTCGAGGCTTCGCCAGTAAGTACGGCCTCGCGTGCCCTGAAGTTTTGTGCGGAGTGCCTGGATGTCGTTCGAATCGTTCATGTGCGGGTCACCGGTGGCACGTGGAGCAGCTGGTGTTGCCCTTGATCCCGTACTCCTTCACGAGCATCGGGCCCTGCACCGACTGCGGCACCGCAGGGCGGTAAT
>JAICEG010000190.1 GCA_025924295.1 Vicinamibacteria bacterium | reverse complement strand
GGTGTGCCGCTCCAGCGGGTGCTCGAGACTGTCGGCGGTGCCGCTCCAGGCGCGCGCTACGTCGTGATCGACACCTTCGACAGGTGGTACGAGGCCTACGATCTGTTCGAGGTGGAGCATCCGCAGACGATCCTGGCGTACGGGCTCAACGGCCGGGAGCTTCCCAGGGGCAATGGCGCACCACTCCGTCTCCGCGTCGAACGACAGTGCGGATACAAGAATCTCAAGTTCCTGAAATCGATTCAGGTGGTCGACTCGATCGCAGGCTTCGGCCGCGGGACGGGGGGAATCAACTCGGACATCGGCTTCCACTGGTTCGCCGGCGTCTAAACCCGCTTCCGCCCGTCAGTCCCTCGTTCTTTGTGCTTGGTACTTCGTCCGTCCTTGGTCCTGGGTTCATGGGACGGACCAAGAACGAAGGACCAAGTTACTCGGCCCCCTCGCAGTTGATCAGCCACGGGACGCCAAAGCGATCGACGACCTGGCCGAAGCGCGCGGCCCAGAACGTCTTCTCGAGCGGCATCACGATCCTGCCGTCACGCGCGAGCCCGTGAAAGATGCGCTCGGCCTCCTCGGTGCTTGTGATCTGCACCGACAGTGCAAAGCCTTTGGGCTCCTCGTATCGTTCCGGCGCCACGTCGCCGCCCATCAGGACCAGATCCCCCACCTTCACGCTGCCGTGCATGATCTTGTCCTGCCAGTCGGCAGGCACGTCGTCGGCCATGGGCGAGCCGGCGTATCGGAAGACCGGGCCGGGCTCGGCACCCAGGCACTGTTCATAGAGCTTGAACGCCGCCTCGCACTGCCCGTTGAACCCGAGATTGACCGTAACCTGCATGACACACCACCTCTGTCGACACCCGGTTTTCGGCCGCAACAGTCTACTCGCCGCGGGTCGCGTGCAGGCTCAGTTGTTCTTCTAGGGTTTGAGCTCGATCGTCGATTTCAACAGCTGAGCGACGCGCTGGCGGAGAACGGACGGCGCGAACGGCTTCCGTATCAGATGTTCTCCCATCGGCAGCGCGCCGCTCGCGACAATCTCCTCCGGGGCATATCCCGACATGAACAGGACACGGAGTCCCGGCCGCAGGGTGCAGACACGCTCGGCGATTTCGCTGCCATTGATGCCTGGCAGAACGACATCGGTGAGCAGCAGATCGATCGGCTGGGTCTGGCACGATGCGATGGCCAGCGCGCCTGCCGGATCCTCTGCTTCGAGCGCCGTCCACCCGGCATCGCGCAACACCTGCGCGGTGAATTTCCGCACGCCGACATCGTCTTCCACGATGAGGACGCTGCCACCGCCGGCGACCGCGACGGCGGTCTCGGAGTCGCGCTTCTGTCCAGCCGTCGTCTCCGGAGATGCCGCCGCGCGTGCCACAGCCGGCAGCAGCACCGTGAATGTCGTTCCCTGCCCGGGAACACTGCGCACCTGGATGTCGCCCTTGCTTTGCTTGACGACGCCGTAGACCGTGGCAAGACCGAGTCCGCTGCCGCGGCCGAACGCTTTCGTGGTGAAGAACGGTTCGAAGATGCGACCGAGCACGGCCGGGTGGATACCTTCCCCGGTGTCTTCGACGATGAGCGCCGCGTAATTGCCCGGCGCGGTGTCGGGTACCGCGGACGGCGGCTTCGGTTCCACCACCACGTTCTCGGTACGAATCGTGAGACGTCCCCCGCGAGGCATCGCATCGCGCGCGTTGACCGCGAGATTGACGATGACCTGTTCCACCTGCGACCGATCGGCGCGGACCAGGCTGAGGTCGCTCGCCAGTTGCACGATCAGCTCGACGTCCTCGCCGATGAGGCGTCGCAGCATCTTCTGCGTGTCGTCGACCACGTGATTCAGATCGAGGTCAACCGGCTGGAGCATCTGCCGGCGGCCGAAGGCGAGCAACTGCCGGGTGAGAGCGGCGGCCTGTTCACCAGAACGCCGAATCTGAGCCAGGTACTCGTGCATCGGCGAGCCCGGTTGCTGTTCCGCTTCGGCCAGCGAGGCAAATCCGAGGATCGCGGTCAACAGGTTGTTGAAGTCGTGCGCAACGCCGCCAGCGAGCTTGCCGACCGCCTCCATCCTCTGCGCCTGCCGCAAGTCGTCCTCGAGGCGCCGCCGTTCGGTGACATCGCGCCCAATCGCCTGAATGGCGATGGGGATGCCCTCACGCCGCTGGACCCAGCAGACCAGTTCGAGGACGACCGGTTGTCCGCCGCTGCCGATCAAGGTGATCTCGGTTCTCTCGGACAGCAGATCGGTTCGGGGTCCGAGGAACAAAGCGTTGACGTGATCGCGCGACTCGGGCGATGCGAGCTCGGCGAGTGGACGGCCGACCAGCGCGTCGCTCGTGTAGCCGGTGAGATCGAGCCCCGCCTTGTTGACTGACAGGATGCGGCCCTCGAGGTCGCATGCGCAGATCAAGTCGCGTGCGTTCTCGACCAGCTCTCGATATCGCAGCTCGCTGTCACGCAGCGCGGCCTCGGCCTCGCGTCGCTCGGTAACATCGCGCAGCAGGACGACATAGCCCATGTGCCGGTCATCCTGACCCTGAATCGGCGTGATGCGCACGTCGTAGATGCGGCCGCCACTCGAGCCGGAGAGCGTCAGGTCCTTCCGCAACTCGATATCGATCTCTGGCGGCCAATCCGGCAGCACTCGTTCGATCGGTTCGCCGGCGGCGGTGGCGCGACTGCATCCGATGATGCTCTCGGCCGCGCTGTTCAGATCCGCGATGCGCAGTGAGCGGTCCACGATCAGGAGACCGTCGCCAATCACTTCGATGCGCGCGTCGCGCAGCGTCGGGATCGGTTCGAGCACCTGGTAGCGGAAGACGGCCACCGCCGAGATCACGGCCGTGCAGGTGAACATGAACGGTGTGATGTCGATCGTCCCCGGTGCCTCGCCCCGGGCGACGAAGACCAGGTTCCCGATCCACGGCAACACCGTCGCCAGTACGAGAATCAGCGTGCGTTTGCGATACAGGTACGGCGACTGGATGGCCTGGCCGACGAGGATGGCGAGGCCGACGAGGAGCACGGCGTAGGTATAGAGGACGTTCAGCCAGAACCCTGGTCCGCGCCCGGTGAGCGTGTACAGCGTGCCGACCGGATCGATCGTCATCACTCCCCAGAAGAGGTGATGCCAGTCGTTGGTCCACGCCGTCAGCAGCGTGACGGCGGCGATCGCGATCGTGCGGCGTCCGACACGCCGGACGACTGCCGGCTCGCGGCCGACGAAATCGAGGACGAAGGCCAGCCACGTCGCCGGCAGCGCGACCACGCCGATGTATTTGAGCTTGAGCGCGATCATCTTGTGATCGGGATCGGGGATCGCGAGTTCGATCGCGTAGAGTGCGCTCCACAGCGCGATCGCCAGCAGCAGGGCGCAGTACCAGCCGGCGCCACGGACACGGCGGCGCCGAAAGGCATAGACGGCCAACGGGAGCAGGATGGCGGGCCCGATGACGAGCGGGAGCAGGCGAAGTGGCATGCCCTCAGCCATCATGCTGAGCCGTTCAGAGCCACGCAAGGAGTTTGTCCGGCTGAGCTTGGGTGCTACCAGCGGAACGTCGTGTGTGCTGCCTGGGTCGAGAGTCGCGCGTAGAGGGCGTGCGCGGTTTCGCGCGCGAGATAGGGAATGGCCACGCCGTGGGCCAGCTCTCTACCCCCCGCTGTATCGATGCGCACCCGCGCCATCATCGTGCGGCGATCGAACGGCGTCTCGGTGCATTCGACCGTCTGTATCTTCACGACGGGCGCAACCGTGAGGTGCTGCCATAGCCAGCCGCTGCGGAAAGCAATGGCATCATCAGTCACCGCCCATCGCATGCGTCGTACGTGTTGCCATGTCGCAAGCGTCATCCACGCCAGTGCGATCGGCAGCAGCGGAATCGCACGCCACCCGAAGACGAGGATGCTGGGAAGCGCGATCACGGCGCCCAGGAGCAGCGCCGGTTTCACGGCTCGCCGGAACGCGCGCGGGTGCAGTGGCTGCCAGTCGAGCAGCGCGAGATCGAATCCGGGGAGTACCTCACGTACGAGAGTGGGGACTGCTGACGCGCGAACGATCGGCGCCAGCCACTCGCGTGGTCTCTTCGGTCCATCTTCCGGCGCGCCTTCACTCCCGGCGGTTTCAACGCGTACCGATTGCCGCTTCACCAGGCGTTGCAGTGGCGCCTGACGAATCGTGACCGTCTGAACGCGTCGTAGCGGTATCGTGGCCGTCACTCGCGTCAGCAGACCGTACTCGGTGCGGAGGTCCTCACCGATGCGTGACAGCCTGAACTCGTACAAGCGAAGCGCTGAATAGATCATCGAGAGGACGCGGACCAGCACGAGCAGACCCACGATGCCCACGAGCAGGACGGCGATTTGCCCCCAGGGCAACGGTTCGCCCGTGGCGATCCGCCGGATGGTGTCGCGCACGAGACCCGGGCCGTACCATCCGTTGGCCACGCGATCCCACACTCTCTGGAACAGGCCGGCCTCCCAGAGCACGCCGTAGCCAGCGGCGACGAGCAGCATGCCCCGGTTCTCGAGGACGCCATGAAGGAAAAGCTCGCGCAGCGGCAGATAGAGCAGCGTGTGTGACTCGGGAGCGGGCGTTGCGGGAGCCGACTCCTCGATCGTCGCCGCATTGGTCCCTGTGACTGCCGCGCGACCTTCGAAGATGCGGCGGCGCATCTCCTCGAACACCGTCTCGTGCAGCACGCTGATCCTGGCTTCGGGCGTCTCACCGCCGCCAGTCTCGACGCGAACTTCCGTGACGCCAAGCAGCCGGTGCACCACGTTGCGCACCGCATCGAGGTTCTGGATGCGGGTGTACGGCACATGGCGTTCGTTGCGGAAGAAGATGCCGGACCTGATGACGAGCTCCGTCCCCTCGTAGCGCAAGCGAAAAGAGAAGTAGCGCATGATGGCCGCGATCGTGGCCGGTATGAGGAAGAGGAGCAGCCAGAACTGCCAGTTGGCGATCTCGAAGTCACCCGGCATCCAGCGGTTCATCCAGCGGGCCGGCCCAAATCCCGGTGGTCCCATTTCAGGTGCCCGAGACGATCTCCCGCTCGTCATGACGAGCAGGAGCGCTGGCAGCGCAAAGGCTTTGAGGCTGCCCGCCAGGGCAAACAGGATCGACGAGGGATGAAGCCGATGTTCAGACGGCATCGCTCTGGGCATCCGGCAGGAGATGCGTTCGAATGCGGCGCGCCACGTCGTAGTCGAGCCCGGACAGGCTCACCTTCGAGTGGGCTGTCCCGGCGGTGTAAATCACGAGCGTGCCGAGCCCGAAGCGGCGCTCGATCGGACCCTGCGACACGTCGGTATGCTGCACCCGCGATCGCGGCACACTGGTGACCGTCCGCCAGTAGACACCCCGGCGGATCTGGATACCGGCATCATCGATCCGGTACGTCGAGAACCTGTACGCGATGGCGGGCCAGCGTTGCAGTTGCCAGGTGAATGCCGCCATCAACACGACCCACACCGGCAACAGCAGCACTCCCAGCAGCAGAATGCCGCTGCCGGCCCAGAACGTCAGCATGAAGACGAAGGACAGGGCCGCGACAATGAACGTCGGAATCAAGGCAACGAGACGCTGGCACGGGATCCACCGGGGATCGAGCTGGCGCTCGATCCCGTCCGCGATTGTGTCGACTGCGGTCTGCTCCATCCTGCAGCTACATTCTCGATGACGTTCGGCCAGGCATGTCTGTTCCGCGTCACTGGGAACATAGCATTGTTCGCGCTGTCAGGCCGCCGGCAGGTGACTCTCAATTCACGACGGCGACGATTGCGGCGCCGATGCTGATCACCGTCGCCGCGACAGCGAGGATGAGGGCGAGTCGTCCTCGCCTCGCGGCTTCCTGCTGCGCCATCGTGAGGGCTTGCATCTGCTGGGCGATCTCGTGGAGCAGCCGTGCCGACTCCGCCGAGGCCTTCTGCATTTCGTCCATCCTGGCGTCGAGTGCCTTGTGCCTCTCGCGGATCTCAGGCGAATCGGTCGTCGCCAGCAATCGTTTCGCCGACGCCACGATCGAGGGGCCGTGCGTCAGGATCGTCGACCACGGGATGGGGGACATGAATGGATTGTGGCATGTGATGGGCGCCCACAACTCGACCATGCGAGCGGCGGCGTCCGAGCACAGCCGTGGAAAGCTATCGAGTTCCGATGATGAAGCTGCCTGACGTCTGAGTGATCTCTGGTCTCGTCAGGCTGCTGACCCGAATCTGCGCGCGCGCGGTCAGTTCGCCGTCTCCCGTCCAGTCGTGGAATCCGACGTTTTCCGCCTGCTCGACGAGTCTCGCCCACGTTCGTCCCTCGTCGCGTGACAGATCGATGGCGACGCCGCCGGTCACGCCGCGCAACGTCCACTGAATCGTGTTGTTGCGGCCCAGCCAGAACGTCATTCCGGCCGTGGGCCGGCGCAGCGTGAGCGACGGGGCGTGCCGGACCCCGCGCGTCGTGGTCAGCGCCGATACTTCACGCGTCGAGCCCTCGTCGGTCTTCGCGCTGGCGACAGCCGTGCTGACGAAGTCACGTTCGGCAGCTCCCGTCGGCCGAACGTTCACGAGCACGTGGGCCCGCGAGCCCGGCGCCAGGCTTCCGAGGTCGCACGTGGCGATGCTGCTGATGGAGCATTGCCCCTGTGACGGTCGCGCCGACAACAACTGCACGTCCGCCGGCGGCGTCTCGATCACTCGCGCCTGCGAGAGACGATCGGGACCATGGTTCATCACCGTGACGACGAACGACCAGTTCGAGTCGGTGGTGGCATGGGACGGACCCGAGACGGAGACCTCCATGCCGGCTGGCTGGCCGCGAGGTGTAACGCGGGGACTGAGGACGAAGAGCCCCTGCTCGATGCCGTTCACCGCGACGGAACCGCTGGCGAAGAAGGGATAGGACGTCCACGCCCCGTTGTAGGAGGGCAGGTCGTCCGAAGGGTAGATGTCAAAGAAGCCGACCTCGCGCAGGATGCCGGCGGCCACATCGCTCGCGTCGAGTACGCGAAGGCCACTCCGGTAGTTCGACTCGTAGACGAGATTGCCGCGAATATACAGGTTGTGATCGACGGAAGACGTCGAGCCGTCATAGCGGCTGGCGAGCACCGGCGCATCGAGGTCGGACACATCCCAGATCCATGTCCGCGTGGGATGCCGGAAGGCGACCTCGTCGCCTTCGTCGTTGACCAGGAAGAACCGCTGATCTTCGGTCAGCCATCCCTGGTGCGTATAGGCGCTGCCGCCGTACCCCGTTCGTGACAGCTGAATTGGTTCGAGCTTGTCGGTCGCGTCAACGACCGTCAGCGTGTCTTCGTTGGAGTTGAAACAGACTTCACGCCCGCGATAGGGCGTGTCGGGCCCGGTGTAGACCACACACTGCGTTTCGTGCGTGTAGCCGTCGAGGCTGAAGCATCCAGCCGTTCGCGGCGACGTCGGCGTCCGCACGTCGACGACGTGCAGGCCGCCCTCACACGTGCGTGTGCCGACGGCATACGCGTACCCCGTGCGTTCGTTCAGCGCCAGTGTGTGCGTCGAACCGAAGCCCGAGTAGTGCGCGGTTTCCGCGAAGGTCGCGGGAGGCGAAGTCACACCGCGAAGCTGTGTCAGGTCGAAGACCTGCATGCCATGATTGGCCGCTTCGCTGACGATGAAGGCGTGATCGGCAAACACCTTGATGCCGCGCCATCCCGAGGCCACGGTTCGTGTGGGCAGGTTGCCGAGATACACAGGCGCGCGCGGATTGGAGATGTCGACGAAAGCAGTCCCGGTTGATCGACCGACCAGCGCGTACTCGCGCCCCGTCACTGGATCTGTCCAGCCCCAGATATCGTTACCGGACCCGCCGCCGATCTCTCCGTGCGGCAGAAACGCCAGCAGGTCGATGTCGCGACACGGGTAGGATCCGGCTCTGCCGTCGCTGCAGGTGATGGCGGCTGCGGACACGAGCGGTTGCACGGGCTGGGCATCGGCTCTCTTCGCGCACCCACACGAGCAGCGGCGGCCGTTGGCGTCGAGCGGACAGATTCCGCGTTCACAGGCGCAGTGCGATCCGAGGGGCGGATCGGATGCGGCGGGTGATTGCGCGACCAGCAGCGTGACCGTCAGTACCGATGTCGCGAGTCCCGCAGCGGCGAGGACGATGAGCGCGCGTCTCGAAGCCATGGCATCGAAACCGCGCCGGATCCTATCAAAGTTCAGCTATCGGCTCCGGCTGAAGCCGGACACTACTATCGGGCGCTACGTCTGAGCTGCAGAAAGTTCTTGCGCCGTCCAGCGAGGCGCGTAGACTGTCCCCGAGCGGAGCTCTCCCGGGGAGTTCAGGCTCCGGTCGTCACATGGATACCTTTGGCCCGGGGTTGCCGGGACCGCCATCGGGCGGTCACGTTCTTTGTTCGGTCGTCGCGCGGTCATCCCAGTCAGGTAAGGAGGGAGAGACGTGGACGCCAGCGGCAGCTTCAAGAACCAGACCGCCCCCTGCGGGCGGATCGTCGACGGCGAAAACTTTCGCGACGAGGATTCCGACGTGGTCGTCACGCGGGAGACCGAGTTCGCGTGCGGCTGTCGCAGCATCCAACACGAGTACCACGATGGATCGGTGAGCCGTACGGTGACTCGCCATGACGGTCGCGTGCTGGTCGACGAGTTGATCGCCGCGGAGTAGGTCCGGCAGGGAGTCCGGCTCGAGCCGGACACTACGAACCGGACACTACGCAGCAGGCGGAGGTGATGGTGGAGTGACGCCCTCTCACGACGTCGTGCTCGTCGGAGGCGGAGGTGCGGGTCTGCGCGCGGCCATCGCGATCGCGGAAACGAATCCGCACCTCAACGTCGCGGTCGTGTCGAAGGTCTACCCGATGCGGAGCCACACCGTCTCCGCTGAAGGGGGCGCCGCGGGGGCGATCGCTGCCGACGACAGCCTGGACGAGCACGCCTACGACACCATCTCCGGCGGCGACTGGTTGTGCGACCAGGACGCGGTCGAAGCCTTCGTCACGGAAGCGCCGCAGGAGTTGCTGCGCCTCGAACACTGGGGCTGCCCCTGGAGCCGTCAGGCCGACGGGCACATTGCCGTCCGCCCCTTCGGCGGCATGAAGAAGATGCGCACGTGGTTCGCCGCCGACAAGACCGGCTTCCACATGCTGCACACGCTGTTTCAGACCTCACTCAAGTACACGTCCGTGGTTCGCTACGACGAGTGGTTCGTCACCAGGCTGCTCGTCGACGACGGCCGTGTGCAGGGCGTCGTCGCCGTCGAGTTGATGTCGGGGAAGGTCGAGGCGATCGCGGCGAAGGCGGTCATCCTGTGTACCGGCGGGTGCGGTCGGGTGTTCCCGTTC
>JAICEG010000189.1 GCA_025924295.1 Vicinamibacteria bacterium | reverse complement strand
GCCGCCGCGATCGAGCCGGTACGTGGCGCGCTTGAAGTGGTGACGACGGACGCGCAGGTCGAAGGCGTGCACTTCGATCGACGGTTCGTGCCGCCCTCTGCCGTCGGACATCGCGTGCTCGCCGTCAACCTGAGCGACCTTGCGGCGATGGGTGCACGCCCTCGAGCCGCCCTGCTCTCGATGGCGCTGCCCGATTCGCTCGAAGTCGAAGCGTTCGAGCAGATCGTCGATGGCTTGCTCGCGCTCGCCGGGCGCTATGGCGTTGCGCTGATCGGAGGCAATATCACGCGCACTCCGGGGCCGATGGTCCTCGACGTCACGGCGATTGGCACGGTGCACCGGCGCAAGATCCTCACTCGCACGGGCGCCAGACCCGGCGACGATGTGTATGTGACCGGAACGCTCGGCGAGGGCGCGTGCGGACTGCTGCGACTGCGGAATGCGGCGAACGCTGCGTTCGGCGCCGACCCTCTCGACGAGGCACAACAGCACGCGACGCGGTACCTCCTTCCGGATCCCCGCGTGCGCGCCGGGGTGCTGCTCGGAGGCAATCGCGCCGCAACCAGCTGCATGGACCTGAGTGATGGCCTTGCCGACGGGGTGCGCCAAATTGCGAGGGCATCGTCGGTGGGGATCACGCTGGATGCCGCTGCCATCCCCATTACGGCTGAGTCTCGCGAATGGCTGAGCCGTGCCGGTCGGGATCCGGTTGACGTTGCGCTCAGAGGAGGCGACGATTTCGAGCTCGTTTTCACATGCAGGCCCAAGTTAGCTGGGCGGTTGCGTCACGTACGACGGCAACTGGGCGATCTGCCGATAACCAGAATCGGGGTCGTAACTCGGGCACCACGCTTGCTGATCAAAGACGAGCACGGTGAGCGGGAACTTCCGGAGGGGTACGAGCACTTCCGGTAGCGGACCGCCCCATTGCCCCATTGTTCAAGATGCGAGTCCTCTCGCGATCGACGTGGCGGAAGGTGACGGTCCTGGTGATTGCCGTGGTCGGCTTCGTCCTCATGTACGAAGCCGAGATGTTCGATTCCCGCAGCGCGCTATGGCAATCAATGGCCCAGGGCAGCGCCCCCCGCCCGGGAAGCCAGTTGCCGTTTGCCGCGACCGCCTACTGCAAGGGAACGACGACGGCATCCGGCGTGGTCGCCCGCACGGGGGTCGCCGCGGCCGACCCGACCCTCCTCCCGGTCGGCAGCGTCCTCAACATTGGCGCGGGCGATGCCCGATACAACGGCGTGTACACGGTCATGGACACTGGGCCGAAAGTCCAGGGTCGCGTATTGGACCTGTACATGTGGAGTTGCCACGAGGCCCTGAAGTTTGGCCGCAAGGAAGTGCAGGTCACCGTGCTCCGCCTGGGATGGGACCCGACGGCGAGCTCCCCCAGCATCGTGGATCGCCTTTTCAGGCGACGAGAAGCCGCACGGAAGATTCCCGCGCCGGAGCCTCCTCCGCCCGCCGGCATCGCCCCCGCGGAGGAGACCGTTCCCGAGCCGCCGCCAGCGATCGAGGGGGAACCCGAGGCGATACCCGAACCCGTTCCTGAAGCGTCAGCGCCCAGCCAGTGAGGTCCGGCTTCAGCCGGACTACGCAGTCGTAGACTCGAACTGAAGCTCGTATAGCCGGTGATAGATGCCGCGCAGCGCCAGCAGTTCCTGGTGCGTGCCCTGCTCGCGCAGCTCTCCCCTGTGCATCACGAGAATCCGGTCCATGTCCTGGATGGTGGAGAGGCGATGTGCGATGGCGATCGTCGTGCGCCCTCGCATCATCACCTTGAGCGCATCGCGAATCAGCAACTCCGTGTCGGTGTCGACGCTCGACGTGGCTTCGTCGAGCACCAGCACGCGCGGGTTGAACGCGAGCGCACGCGCAAACGAGAGCAGCTGCTTCTGCCCCACTGACAACGTCGATCCACGTTCGGCAACCACGCTGTCGAGCCCGTGCGGCAATCGATCGACGAAGCTGGATGCATGCACCGCGTCGAGCGCGCCGCGGACCTCGCTGTCGGCAATCGACTCGTCACCGAGTCGCACGTTACCCGCGATGGTCCCTGCAAAGAGCTGCACGTCCTGGAGCACCAATCCGAAGAGCGATCGCAGATCCGCGAGATCGAGCTCCCGGATGTCGATGCCGTCGACGGTGATCCGTCCCTGCTGCACGTCGTAGAAGCGCAGGAGAAGGCTGACAATTGTCGTCTTGCCCGATCCGGTGGCACCGACGATGCCGATGCGCTCCCCGGGACGAACCTCGAACGAGACGTTCTTCAGCACCGGCTCGCCCTCGACGTACGAGAAGCTGACGTTCTCGAACCGAATCACGCCAGGCCCGGCCCACTTTCCGCGTGTCGCGCCCGTTTCGCTCCCGGTGCCGCCGGTTGCCCGATGATGACCGGGAACGATCTCGACCGGCGTATCCAGCAGCCCGAAGATGCGCTCCGAGGACGCCATCGCGCCCTGCAGGATGTTGAACTTCTCGGACAAGTCGCTGATCGGGCGGAAGAACCGCTGCGAGTACTGAAGGAACGCCACGAGCGATCCAAGCGTGAGCATGTCGCCGCCGTCCGCAAGGATGCGCGCCCCGCCGACCCAGAGAATCAGCGACGCGGCCAACGCGCCAACCAGTTCGATGGCCGGGTAGAAGACGGCGTAGTAGAAGATCGACTGCACGTTCGCATCGCGGTGGCGGCGGTCGATGTCATCGAACGCCGCGTAATCGCGCGCTTCGCGCCGGTACAACTGCACCGTGGCCATGCCCGTGATGCGCTCCTGCAGGTACGCGTTGATGCGGGCGATCCAGGTTCGAACGGTTCGATACGATTCGCGCGCGTTGACCCGGAACCACTGGGTCACCGCCACGATGAGGGGCAACACGGAAAAGGCCGCGATCGCCAGGCGCCAGTCCATCCAGACGAGGACCGCCATGATCCCGACGAGCGTGAAGACATCACCAAAGACCGACACGACACCCGATGTGAACAACTCGTTGAGCACGTCGACATCGGTCGTCAGCCTCGTCATCAGCCGGCCGACGGGGTTGCGATCGTAGAACTTCAGATCGAGCCGATGCAGATGCGACACGAGCTGCATCCGCAGGTCGAACATGATCCGCTGGCCAATCAACTGCATCGTCCATGTCTGCAGGTACTCGAGCAGGAACGAGGCGAGGAGCGCGGCCAGATAGAGTGCGGCGATGGTGCCGAGGCCGCCGAGATCGGCGGCCGGGATGTACCGGTCGATCACGATCTTGGTCAGGTAGGGCGGAACGAGATCGAGCGCCGAGTGAGCGATGATGGCGGCAATCGCCAGCGCAACCTGCCCACGGTACGGACGCAGGTAGGTCAACAGCCGGCGCATCAGGCGGCCGTCGTACGCACGCCCGAGGACTTCGTCGTCGGTCATGACGCCTTCAGCTCTTCCTCGAGCAGCTGCTTGCGGTAGAGATCGGCGTAGAGACCATCACGCCGGAGAAGTTCCTCGTGTGTGCCGCGCTCCGCGATGCGACCCTCGTGCAGCACCACGATCTGATCGGCATCGTGGATTGTGGACACCCGGTGGGACACCACGATAGCCGTGCGTCCGCTCTTCGCCGTCGCGAGACGCTCGAGGATCTCCTCTTCCGTGTGGGTATCGACCGCCGAGAGCGCGTCGTCCAGGAGCAGGATCTTCGGGTCGACGGCCAGTGCACGTGCAATTGCAGCGCGCTGCTTCTGTCCGCCGGAGAGAGTGATGCCACGCTCGCCCACCGTCGTCTCATAGCCCTGTGGGAACTGCGCGAGATCCTTGTCGAGCCGCGCAATCGCTGCCGCCTCGGCAATGCGATCGCGAGTGCCATGCCCGTCACGCGCACCGAAGGCAACGTTCTCCGCCAGCGTCGTGCTGAAGAGAAAAGGCTCCTGGTTCACGAAGCCAATGGCCCCCCTGAGCACGTGGAGCGGAATCCGGCGCACGTCGATGCCGTCGATGAACACTGTGCCGGGAGGCGGCTCGTGCAACCGTGGCAGGAAGTTGAGCAGCGTGGACTTGCCAGATCCGGTCGCTCCGACGATCGCCGTCGTCGTACCCTTTGGCACCTGGAACGAGATACCGTGCAGTACGACGGCCTCACCGAACGAAAACGTGAGATTGCGAAACTCGATATCTCCGTCGATCGACTGGATCGATGTGTCGGCTTCGGCGTCTGACACGAGCGGCGCGACATCGAGCACTTCGAGCAGCCGTTTCCACGACGCCATACCGCGCTGCAGAAGATTGCTGACCCAGCCGAAGGCAATCATCGGCCACCCGAGCATCGTCAGGTAAGCATTGAACGCGACCAACTCACCAAGCGTCATCTGGCCGGCCACGACTCGCCGGCTGCCGAGCCAGAGCACCAGGAGCGCCCCGATGCCCATCAGGAGCCCCATGCTTGGAAAGTAGAATCCCTGCAGGCGTATGAGCGCGCGATTACGTCGAACGAACTCCTCGTTGGCCGCTCGGAACCTCGTGACTTCAAACGCTTCCTGCCCGTACGCGCGTACGACGCGGACACCTGCGAGCGACTCCTGGGCGAGGGCGCTGATATCGGACAGCTGCTCCTGGATCTTTTCGAAGCGGGTATGGATGGCATCACCGAAGTACTTGACCACGACCGTCACGAGCGGCAGCGGTATGAGGGCCACGAGCGTCAGCCATGGGTCGATTGACAGCATCAAGATCATTGCAACGATGAACGTCAGGACCGTGCTCGACGTGTACATCACGGCTGGTCCGATCATCATGCGCACGGCACCAAGATCGCTCGTGGCGCGCGACATGAGATCGCCGGTACGATGGTGCTGGAAGTACGATAGGTGCAGCCGCTGCAGTGCCGCGAAGAAGTCGTTTCGGAGGCCGTACTCGAAATCGCGTGACGCACCGATGATGATGCGGCGCGTGAGGAACCTGAACAGGCCGCCGACCGCCGCGAGCACGAACAGCAGCACGCCGTAGAGGCGGATCTTGTCGAAGGTCAGCCCCTGGCTCAGGTCATCGATCGCGTACTTCAGAACCCACGGCCCGCCGGTCGAGATCGCCGTGGCAATGACAACGCAGACGAATCCGGTGAGGAAAGCACGGCGGTAGCGTGTCAGATAGAGGATCAGGCGACGTTCGGGGGACATTTTCGCAGTATACCTGCCCGATTCCGGGCGTCAGTCCTGGCGCTAAAGCACACAGGACTGCACGCCGATAGATAGACGAATGCGAATCCGACTGCTCGCGACCCTTCTGTTCACCGTGATGATTGCCGCGCGCGCCGAGGCGCAGTTCAACGTGCCCGACCCCGCACCCGGCGAGAACTTCCACGTCGAACTGGGCCTGATGTTCTGGACGCCGACACCGGGCATCGAGATTCAAACCGGCGGGCTGGCGTCGGCCGGGATTCCCGGCGTCGATTTCGTCCGTGAATTCGGGCTGGCCGACGACACGTTCATGGAGTTCCGGTCGGTGCTCAAGGCGGGTCGCAAGCACAAGTTCCGAATCTCTCACGTGAACTTCAACTACAACGAAACGACCACGGTTCAACGCGACATCTCATTCGGCGGCGCGACGTTCCCGATCCTCATCCCGGTGACGGCGGATCTCGAGTGGGACATGTGGCGGTTCGGCTGGGAGTGGGATTTCGTCGCCGGCGACCGCGGCGTCATCGGGATGATCACAGAGCTCAAGCACAGTCATGTCCTCGCCGATCTCAGTGCGCCCGGCCTGGGCACCGAAGCGACCGACGTCACGGCACCCATCCTCAACCTCGGTGTCATCGCCCGCGTCTACCCGCACCGGAACTTCGCTGTCACCGCGGAGTACACAGGCTTCAAGCTGTTCGGCGTGGTCAAGACGCTGGCCGACCGCTTCACCGACGAAGACATCGAGGCCAAGATGCAGGACTTCGACATCTATGGAACCGTCAACTTCGGCCGGCACGTCGGTGCCCAATTCGGCTACCGCTCGCTGACCTCGGAGTACTCGATCGATGTGGACGAGGGCGACCTCTCGATGAAGGGGTTCTACTTCGGCGGGCTCGTGCGGTTCTAGTTACTCCGGTTTCTTCCCCACCACCAGCAACGAGCTTCCAACCGGTATCGAGAATCGGCGGGCAACGACCGCTTCCGCCTTCACCACGGCGGTCAGCAACCCGTTGATCGGCGGCGACGGAACCGCGATGTCGGTGTCGGGGCGATGCCCGCGAAACGGCCGCAGCAGCCGCTGCACGAGCCTGACCGTCAGCATGAGCGGAAACAGCGAGCCGAACAGGAACGTGACGCGCTCGACATGCAGGCCGGCCTGCACGAACAACTCTCTGGCAGCAGCGGGCGTATAGCGCCTCACCTCCTGCCACGACTCGGAGTGATCGCCGCGCAGTATCTCGAGCGCGGCCATCGTCACGACGACGGCCCCACCCGGGCGGACCAGCCGCGCCATCTCACGAACCACCGCGGCATCGGGTTCCAGGCACTGCATGACGTCGAAGGATGTGGCGAGGTCGAAGCTGTCGGATGCAAACGGCATGTGTGTGGCGTCAGCACGGACGACATGCGCCCCCTGCGCGCGCGCCATCGCAACGCCGCCCTGATCGAGATCGAAGCCGACGACCCGGCCGTACGGCGCCAGCACGAGACTGATGTTGTGTCCGGTGCCGCACCCGCAGTCGATGATGCGGAGATCGCGTCGCCCCTTGCTCAGATCGCGGATGACGGGTGCGATGAAGGCACGGAATCCGCGGAACCAAAAGTGAGTCGCCTCGGCCCGACTCGTCAGCTCGAGCCGATCGGCCATCAATCGGTGAGCGGCCGCCGATTGGGAGTGAGCAGGCCGGTTCCGTAGAGACGTCGATAGTCTTCGGCCGTTCCGAGGATCCGTTTCACGTAGTTCTGCGTTTCGGGAAACGGAATACTGTCGATGAACTCGTCAGGCGCCAGGTCGGGTGATTCCTTGATCCACGCAGCCACGCGCCCGTCGCCCGCGTTGTAGCTGGCGAGCGCGTAGTGGATGCCGCCGAAGCGGTCGACGAGGTCCTTGAAGTACTGCGTGCCGATGCGCACGTTGGTTTCTGGCAGAGACAGAGAGGCCGTCGTGAAAGGCCGGATCCCCAGCTTGCGCGCGTACTGACGGCCGGTGCCGGGCATGACCTGCATCAGCCCTCGCGCATTCGCGGAGGAACGGATGTCGGCCGTGAAGGTCGACTCCTGCGCCATCAGTGCCGAAACGAGGTAAGGATCGAGGCTTTTTGCCTTCGCATGCTTCTCGATCAGATCCCAGTAGTCGAGCGGGAAGATGATGCGCAGCACGTCGAGTGGGACGCTCGTGCCCTCTGCCGAAAGGAATTGCGGGTAAGCGCGACGCATCGTGGTGATGGAGCCACGAAGCGCGGTGAAACGTTCTTCGGAACGAAGCTCCTGCGCCTGCTGAGCACGAATCCAGGCTGACGTTGCTTGCAATGCCGGCGAGTCGCCCCACGTCCGCTGTGCGAACCGCACTTCTTTCAGCGCATCGTCATACAGCGCGGCGCTCATGAGCGCCCGCATCAGCGGCTCTGTGGGTGGCGCAGTGCCGGACGCCGGCGAAGATACCGGCCCGACCGGCGCAGACGGCACGGCAACATCGCGTCGCGACTCCAGGAGTCGTGATGCGAGGCGGCCGTAGTACGAGTTGCCGTAGTCGACCACCGCCAGGCGATACCGCGCTGCGGCGCCCGGGGCATCACCCATCCGATCGCGGGCGCGACCCGACCAGTAGATCCAGGCAGGGCGATAGTCGGCGCGCGCGAACGTGACCGCGGCAGGCTCGAAGACGCGAACGGTCTCGGCGAACTTCCCCTCACGGTAGGCTTCCCAGCCGACCTTCCAGGCCGCCCGCTCCGAGTACCGATGTCGAGGAAAGCGGTCGAGCAGCTCACGGAAGACACGATCGGCTTCGTCGTCCTGGTCGTCGACGATGTAGTAGGAAGCGAGATCGTCGAGAGTCTGGGCGGCCCACGGCGAGTCCGGGTATTCCTTCACGAGCTCGCGGGCGAGACGTACGTAACCGGCGCGATCCCCGAGGCGGCGTGTCGCGCTCAGATAGAAGTAACGGGCTTCGGCGGCGCTCGATGGGTCACCGAGGTGGTTCTTGAGCCGGTCGCGCGCGGGCGCATGACGACCGAGACGATAGTCGGCCTGCGCGAGATGGAGCGACACCTGCTTGCGATCGGATTCCGGCACGAGGCCGATGAGAAACTCGAAAGCGACCTTGGCTTCCGCCCAGCGTCGTCCCTCGAAGAGGCGCTCCGCACGCGCGAGCTCGTCAGCGACGGGCGCGCCGGCCACCCCGATCGGAACCTGCAACCGGTCGAGCGCCGTCTTCGCGTCGGCGGCGCGTCCACCGAGAGGCAGCCCGTAGTACACCTTTCGATACGCCTCGATGGCATGATCGCGGTGGTTCAGCGATTCCTCTGCCTCACCCAGCGACATCCAGACATCTTCGGACGGGTTTTTCGAGGTCGCGGTGTAGCTGCGCAGAAGTTGCTCAGCGCGTTCGGCGTCCTGTCGCGCGAGCATCACCTCGGCCAGCTTCAACCTCACTGCGCCGCCGAGTTGTCCCTCGCCGGGGCCCGAAGACAGCCTGGTCAGAATGGCGTCGGCTTCAGGCAATCGCGAGAAGCCCTGCAGTGCGATCGCCTCGTAGTACCTCGCATAGGCAGCAAGAGGTGTCTCGGCAAGGTCCGGGCGCGCGACGAGTGCAAGCCCGTTGGCGTACTCGCCGGCCGTGATGGCCTTTACGCCGCGCGCCAGGGTCGCGAACCGGGCATCGGTGGCCTTGGCCGGGACGTACCAATACTGGGAAAGGTCTTTCGGCAGCGGCAGATGATCGGTGGCCACCAACCCGACTGGTGCGGGTGGGACGAGTGGCGGTACCTCGATCGGTTGCTGCGCGACGACGTACGGAATCGATCCGAGGAGCAGCGCGAGCAGGAGCAGACCAGGTTTCTTCATTCCCTGCCAACCGATAACCTTTCGCCGCCACCATGAGAGGCGCGCTTCGCCCCGGTGCGAGGCGCCCAGAGCGCTGCCGCCTGATTCACGGTCATCGCCTCGAGAACCCTGCCCGCGTGCTTCACGAGCGCGTCCATCATGTCCTGCCATTCGGCTTCTTCCGGACTATCGGCCCTCGCCGTGTCTGCATACAGCACGGCAACAACCGAGCCACCGACCTGAACCGGTAGTGCAACCGCCTCCAGAGGACCCTCGGCCGTCGCGAATCGCGGCAGGTCAGTACCACCGCTTCGGTGATACTGACACGTTCCCAATCGGGCAGCTTCGCCGACGAGATCGGACGTGCGTGCATCGAACTCCGCACCCACGATCGAGT
>JAICEG010000188.1 GCA_025924295.1 Vicinamibacteria bacterium | reverse complement strand
GTTTCCACCCAAAGGCCCGCTGACGGATCGCTTCTACCGTAACGATCTGACGGTTGGTCCTGACGGCACACGCACGTTGCGCTTCACCGACGTGACGGAGCAGGCCGGCATCAAGATCGCGACCTACGGCATGGGGGTCGCCGCCGCCGACATCGACAACGACGGCTTCATCGACATCTACCGCACCGGTCTCACCGAGAGCGTCATGCTCCGCAACAACGGGAACGGCAGCTTCAGTGACGTGACGGCGAAGAGCGGCACGATGAACAAGGGCGGCTGGGGCGTCTCATCGTCTTTCGTGGATATCGACCGCGACGGGTGGCTCGACCTCTTCGTCGGCAACTATTTGCTCTACAGCATTGAAGCCGACATCGACTGCCTCTCGGTCACCGGTCAGCACGACTACTGTCCCCCGAACAGCTATCGCCCGCAGCCGAGCAAGCTGTATCGCAATCGTGGCGACGGCACCTTCGTCGATATCACGCGGGCGGCGCTCGAGGGCGGGGCATACGGGCCGGCACTCGGGGTGTCGACCGCCGATTTCGACAACGACGGGTGGCTCGACATCTACGTCGGCAATGACGGTACGGCCAACCAGCTGTGGATGAACCAGAAGAACGGCCGGTTCAAGGACATGGCGTTCCTGAACGGCGCCGCCGTCAACGGCCAGGGCAACGCCGAAGCCAGCATGGGCATCGACGCCGGCGACTTCGACAACGATGGCGACGAGGACCTGTTCATCACCAACTGGCTGGCTCAGATGAACATCCTGTATCTGAACACCGGCAACGCCGTTTTCGAGGATCGCAAGGCGGCGTCGGGGCTGGGGGCACCGAGCCTGGCGAAGACCGGCTTCGGCACCGCCTGGTTCGACTACGACAATGACTCCTTCCTCGACCTCATCACGCTGAACGGCAGCGTGTCGATGATCGAAGCGCAGGCCAGGGCGAAAGATCCGTTTCCACTGAAGATGCTCAACCAGCTGTTTCGCAACCAGGGTGATGGCCGGTTCGAGGACGTGTCGGCGCGCGCTGGTGAGCCGTTCAAGCTGCTCGACGTGAACAGGGGCGCCGCGTTCGGGGACATCGACAACGACGGCGATGTGGACGTCGTGGTCGGTACGGCCAGTGGCCCTACGCGTCTCTTCGTCAACAACGTCGGCAATAAGAATCACTGGCTCGGCCTGCGACTGACGGGTGCTGGCGGGCGAGACATGATCGGCGCGCGCATCTCGATCGTTCGGAGCAACGGCTCAACGCTCTCGCGACGGGCGCGGTCCGATGGCAGCTACGCCTCGGCCAACGATCCGCGTGTGGTCGTCGGGCTCGGCACGTCGACCGATCCGGTCACCGTGCGCGTGCAATGGCCGGATGGGAAGACGGAGGAGTTCGCGAACCAGGCGATCGACCGCTGGGTCACGCTGAAACAGGGGAGCGGGAAGTGAATTTCCTCAACTCCCAACTTCCAACTCCCGACTTCCAACTGCGGCTGCTTCGGGCCAGGCTGGTTCGATGTTGGGGTTTGGGAATTGGAAATTGGGAGTTGGGAGTGGTCATCGCCTCGATGCTGCTGGCTCTTTCGAGTGGATGCAGTCGCTCGAATGAGGCCCCATCCGCGCAGGCAGCCCCGACGATGCGCGAGGTGACGCTGCCGGATCTGTCGCGCATGGATCCGTCGGTGCAGGAGCAGGTGAAGAAGCAGTACCAGTCGATGCTCGAGACGATCAAGCGGCCGGGTGTCACCGACGAGGAGCGCGGGAAGGCGTACGGCAGCATCGGGATGGTCCTGCAGGCGGGCGAGTACTACGACGCAGCGGAACCCGCTTACCTGAACGCACAGGCGTTGATGCCCAACGAGCCGCGATGGCCGTACTTCCTTGCCCATCTGCATAAGAGCCGGGGCGATACCGCCAGGTCCATCGAGCTCTTCAACCGGGTCCTCGTCATCTCACCGAACGACGTGCCCACCCTGATCTGGCTGGGTCGGGCATATCTGGATCAAGGACAGGCGGAGCAGGCGGAACCGTTGTTCGAGCGAGCACGTCAAACGGCGCCGCAGGTACCGTCGGTCCTCGTCGGCCTCGGGCAGGCCGCGCTCGCGCGGCGTGATTTCGGCCGCGCCGCATCGGCACTCGAAGAGGCGCTCGCCATCGATCCCGGCCTGCAGAGCGTTCACTCGCCGCTCGCGATGGCCTACCGCGGTCTCGGCGACACTGCGAAAGCCGAAGCACATCTCAAGCTGTGGAAGAACACCGAGGTCCTGGTGCCGGATCCCTTTCGGCGCGAGCTCGATCTCATGCTCGACAGCGGTCTGTCGTACGAACTGCGCGGCGTGCGCGCGCTCGAGCAGAACGACTACAAAGCCGCGGCGGGCTTCTTCAGCAGGGGCGTCGAGATCACTCCGGGGACGTCGGCGCTCGGAAGGTCGCTGCGCCACAAGCTCGGGACTGCGCTGTACATGAGCGGCGACGTCCCAGGGGCCGTGAAGTGGTTCGAGGAAACGCTGCGCCAGGCCCCCGACGAGGGGCTGGACGAGACGGCAGCCAAGGCGCACTACAGCCTGGGCGTCCTGATGGCGTCAAGCGGGCGCAACCAGCAGGCCATCACGCATCTCTCGGCGGCAGTACGATTCAGTCCCAACTACGTCGAGGCCTATCAGGCCCTTGGTGACGCCCTTCGCCGAAGCGGCCGCCCCGAGCAGGCGATGACGCAGTATGCCGAAGCGATTCGCGTCAACCCGAAATCGGCAGACGCGAGATTCGGATACGGGATGGCGCTCGTGAGACTCGGCCGCTACCGCGACGCACGCGACTGGTTTGATGAAGCCTCACGACTTCACCCCGATCGCCCCGATCTGCAGTACGCGCTGGCGCGGCTGCTGGCTGCTGCGCCAGACGATCGCGTGCGCGATGGCCAGCGGGCGCAGGCGATCATCGAGCGCATGGTGGAGTCGAACAAAACCATCGACCTCGGTGAGACGCTGGCGATGGCGCTGGCCGAACGCGGGCAATTCGCGGAAGCCGTGGCGCTGCAACGCCAACTGATGGAGGCGTCTATTCGACAGGGCCTCGACGCAGTCACCAAACGCCTGGCCGCGAACCTTCTGCGCTACGAGCGTTACCAGCCGTGTCGTGTCCCGTGGACCACTGACGATCCGATTCACTCTCCCGGACCGCCCGTTGACCCTGGTCTGCTCTCGTCGGCGCCCACGTCGGCCGCGCCGTAGTCCGGATAGTCTGCCTCCCGCGCGCATCGCTCTCGCAGATTCAAACACTATTGTCTGCGAATAAGTCCGTTCGGACATTTATGTATGTTCGTTCGATGATCCTTTTCATTTTTCCTTTATTAGAATGAACCCGGCTCGAGCGTTCCTCCGGTGGCGAGGCGCTCCCAGAGAGGTGAGTGCATGAATCAAGCTGACACAGCGTGGATGTTGATCTCGACGGCCCTGGTCCTGCTGATGACGCCAGCCCTGGCCTTTTTTTATGGCGGGCTCGTGCGCAGCAAGAACGCGCTGAACACAATGATGATGAGTTACATCTCATTAGGGTTCGTTGGCGTGTTGTGGGCGATGCTCGGTTATTCGCTCGCGTTGACCACGGGCAACAACTGGCTGGGAGATCTGTCGCTCGCTTTCCTCAATGGTGTCGGTCTCGAGACCACGGGCGCAGTCGTGCCGCTGACCATTCCGCATGCGCTCTACATGGCTTTCCAGGGGACGTTCTGCATCATCACCGCAGCGCTGATTTCCGGGGCCATCGTTGAACGGATGCGCTTCTCCGCGTATCTGATCTTCATTTGCTTGTGGTCGCTTGTCGTCTATGCGCCGCTCGCGCATTGGGTCTGGGGCGGGGGGTGGCTGGCGGACATGGGGGCCTGGGACTTCGCGGGCGGAACTGTCGTGCACGTCAATGCCGGCGTCGCGGCGCTGGTTGCCGCGATAGTCGTCGGCAAGCGTTCCGACTATGGTCACGCGTCGATCCTCCCGCACAACATTCCGACAGTTATGCTCGGCGCGGGCCTGCTCTGGTTCGGGTGGTTCGGATTCAATGCGGGTAGCGCGCTGGCAGCAAGCCCGATTGCCGGCCTCGCATTCACGACGACGATGTTGGCGCCGGCCGCGACCCTGGTGGTCTGGACGTTCCTCGACCTCATCCGTTCCGGCAAGCCCACTGCCGTGGGCGCGGCGACGGCGATTGTCGTCGGGTTGGTTGCGATTACGCCCGCGGCCGGTTTCATCAGCCCGATGAACGCCATCATCCTTGGTGGCATCGCGGCGGTGCCGAGTTACCTCGGGCTCATCATTCGGGCCAAGACCTCGCTCGATGACTCGCTCGATGTGGTTGCCGCGCACGGCGTCGGCGGAACGGTCGGCGCGATCCTCACGGGCGTCTTCGCCGAGAAGAGCCTGAATGGCTTGTTTGATGGCGCGATTGCCGGCAACCCCGGGCAGGTCGGGATCCAGGCGGCTGCCGTCCTGACGGCCATTGTCTACAGTGGCGTGATGAGCTTCATCCTTCTCAAGGTCATCTCGCTGTTCGTCCCGCTCCGTGCGACGGCGGCTGACGAAGCGACCGGCCTCGACGTGACGATGCACGGCGAAGAAGCGTATCTGCACGGCGCCGGCGAGTAGCGACCAACCTATACTTGCTCAGTGAAGCCGGGGCATCCTCGCGGGTGCTCCGGCTATCGCGTTCGAGTCGAGCGCGAAACCAACCCGGATTCATCGTGTCATTTGACGGTCTTCGCGTCCTCGTTCTTGAAAGCCGCCGGGCGAAGGAGATGGCGACACTTGTCACCACGTTTGGTGGCAATCCGCTCTCGGCTCCCTCGATGAAGGAAGTGCCGCTCCAGTCGAACACGGACGCGTTGGCGTTTGCTGACGGGCTCGAGCGCGGTGAGTTCGATCTGGTCATTCTCCTGACAGGCGTAGGCACACGCACGCTGCTCGCGACGGTCGAGCAGGTCCGCGGCACACGCGAGAGCTTCATCGAGGCGCTGCGGCGGACGAAGATTGCCGCTCGCGGCCCGAAGCCTCTCGGGGTGCTCCGTGAGATCGGTGTTCCCGCCTGGCTGATGGCGCCGGAGCCGAACACCTGGCGTGAGCTTGTCACTGCGCTCGACAGTCGCCAGGCGGAACTGCCGCTGTCAGGTCTTCGCGTCGCAGTCCAGGAATACGGCGTCTCGAATCCCGACCTGCTGGCCGCCCTTCGTGGGCGAGGAGCGCGTGTCGTTCCTGTCCCCGTTTATCAGTGGGCGCTGCCAGACGATCTCGAGCCGCTGCGGGCGGCGTGTCAGGCGGTTGCGAACGGCGATGTCGACGTCGCGCTCTTCACCACGGCAACGCAGGTCGTCCATCTGCTGGACGTTGCCGAGACGATGGGACTTCGCGCAGCGATCGCGGCTGGTCTTCGGAAGATCGTCGTCGCGTCGATTGGGCCGACGACGTCAGATGAATTGAAGGAGCACGGTACAGTCCCCGACATGGAGGCGTCCCATCCCAAGATGGGATTCCTCGTGCGCGAGGCGTCCGAGCGAGCGGGCGAGCTTTTGAAGGCGAAACGCGCGGGCCACTAGGGTCTACCGACCTGCTCTCACGATACGTCCGTTCGGGGTCCGGCGAAGGAACGCGTCGCTGACGAGCAATTCGACGACTCCCCGGCATGCCGTGGGCTCGAGGCCCCATAGGCGTGCCGCCTGTTCTTCTGTCAGTTGCATACCGGGCATTTCGTTGAACTCGCCTCGGACGCGTTCGACGATATTGCCAAGATCTTCAGATCGCTTAGAGACACGGGCATCCATGCGTACCGGCAAGTGCAAAACATACGCCGCAGGTGTCATGAATTGCCCCCGAAAAACTTGAGGGAAATCTAGGATTCGACGCCAGCACATGCGTGCGAGTTTCTACAACGCGTGCATCAGTGCGAGCAGAACCTTACAAGTTCGTCGATTCACGTAAGTTTACGGAGTCTCCGTCCAACGGCGACGCCAAGGTGGTAAGCGCCTTCCTGTTGGAGCCACACATGACGCGCGTGGTTGTCGGCGAGTTCGACGATCAAGCTGCGCTTGTCTTCGGGCAGCGCTGATGCGATCTGCTCCACCAGCTGCTCCTGTCGCTGAATGTCCACGGGTGCGAACAGTTCATCCTCGTGAATGGCCTGAAGCAGGTCTTCGTATCCGCTCTCGCACTGTTCTTCGGCATCGGAAAAGGAGGGGATGTGCCGAAGGTAGCCTTCCTCCTCCAGCTTCTCCGCACAGCGGGTGGCAAGTTCGAGGAGTTCTTCTGAAGTCGGCATAGCGTGGTTATGTTAGCTCGCGGGCTGAAACGATGTCCTGCTCACAACCCCACGGGTCCATCGCCATATCCTTGAGGTATGGCCCTTTCGTATCTCCACTACGATGTGTTCACTGGTGAGCCGCTTCTTGGAAATCAGCTGGCGGTGTTCACCGACGCACGCGGACTGGATACAGCCGCCATGCAACGCCTGGCGCGTGAGATGAACTTCTCTGAAAGTACATTCATCCTGCCGGCGGAACTGTCCGGAACCGACATTCGCATGCGCATCTTCACGCCGATGAACGAGATGCCGATGGCGGGCCACCCGACGATTGGGAGCACGTTCGCTCTCGTTCACGCTGGTGTCATCCGTCCCGGTTCGTCGCGATTCGTGTTTGGTCTCAACATCGGACCGGTGCCCGTGGACCTCGAGTGGAAGGGAGATGCATTGTCCTTCGCGTGGATGACGCAGTCGACTCCGACGTTCGGACCGGTGGTCGGCGACAGGACCGCTGTCGCGGCAGCACTTGGGCTGCAGGCCGCGGACCTGGCAGATGAGCTGCCTGTACAGGAGGTCTCCTGTGGCGTCCCCTACCTGTTCGTGCCGCTTCGCGATCGGGCGACGGTCGATCGCGCCGTGATCGACACGGCAGCCTTCCGCCGTTTCATGAGCGCGGCCGGCCTCGACCTCGCAATTTTCCTCTTCTCGGTCGAGCCGAAGAACACGACCGAGACGGCCTACAGCCGTATGTTTGCACCGGAGTTCGGCATCATCGAGGACCCGGCGACCGGAAGCGCCAGCGGGCCGCTCGGGTGCTACCTCGTCCGTCACGGCGTCGTGACCGGCGACGCCGCGCAACGGATGATCAGCCTGCAGGGCGTCGCCATGGGACGCAGCAGCCGCATTCATATTCAGGTCGACGGCAGCCGCGACAACATCAGCCGGGTCCGGGTCGGCGGCGAGTCGGTCCTCGTCGGGAGAGGGGAGATGCTGGTGTGATCTCGCTCGCGCGTGTCGGCAAGCAGTACGGTCGGCAGGTCCTCTTTGTCGATGCCTCATTTCAGCTGAACCCGGGTGAGAAAGTCGGATTGGTGGGACCCAACGGCGCCGGCAAGACGACGCTGTTTCGCATGATCGTCGGCGAGGAATCGGCGGACGAGGGCGACGTCTCGGTGCCGAAGAAGACCACGATCGGCTACTTCCGGCAGGACGTGGAAGAGATGTCGGGGCGCTCCGTCCTCGACGAAGCTATTGCCGGCAGCGGACGGCTCGGTGTGCTGCATCATCAGCTCGAAGCGCTCCAGCACGACATGACGGATCCAGCCAGGGCGAACGACATGGATCGCATCCTGGCGCGCTTTGGTGAAGTGCAGGAGGAGTACGAGCACCTCGGTGGCTACGGTCTCGAGGCGCAGGCGCGCGAAGTGCTGCATGGACTCGGCTTCGACGACTCGCGCATCGATGGCGACGTGGGGCTTCTCTCCGGCGGCTGGAAGATGCGGGTCGCGATGGCTCGCGTGCTGCTCGGGTCACCGGACGTCCTGCTCATGGACGAGCCGACCAACCACCTCGATATCGAGTCGATCGTCTGGCTCGAGGCGTACCTGAAGTCGCGGCCGGGCGCGCTGCTGATGACGTCTCACGACCGCGAGTTCATGAACCGCGTTGTCACGAAGATCGCCGAGATCGATGACGGGGAGATCACGGCGTACTCTGGCAACTACGACTTCTACGAGCGTGAGCGCGCCATTCGCGAAGCCAACAGGGAAGCAGCTTACGCACGGCAGCAGGCGATGCTGGCCAAGGAACAACGCTTCATCGAGCGCTTCTCGGCCCACGCCGCCAAGGCCGCGCAGGTGCAGAGCCGGGTCAAGGCCCTCGAGAAGATCGAAAAGATCGAGTTGCCCAAGAGGCGGAAGGTGGTTCACTTCGACTTCCGTCAGCCCCCGCGTTCCGGCGATCAAGTCGCGGTGCTCACCGGTGTGTCCAAGTCGTACGGCCACCGCGTCGTCCACGACGGTCTGACGATGACCATTCGACGGGGCGAACGCTGGTGCGTCATGGGCAGAAACGGCGCGGGCAAGACCACGTTGCTGCGGATGGTTGCCGGTGTGCTCAAGCCGGACGCGGGCGAGGTCGCGCTCGGCGCCAGCCTCAGGATGGGCTACTTCGCGCAGCAGGCGCTCGATCTCCTCGATCCCGAATCGACCATCGAGGAACAGCTGCAACGCGACTTTCCCGACGAATCGATCGGGGTGCTGCGAAACCTGGCTGGGGCCTTTCAGTTCTCAGGCGACGACATCGACAAGAAGATCCGGGCGCTCTCGGGCGGTGAGAAGACGCGCCTGGTGATCGCGCGCATGCTGCTCAATCCGCCGAACTTCCTGGTGCTGGACGAGCCGACCAACCACCTCGATCTCTTCACCAAGGAGATGCTGATCGAAGCGCTGGCCGACTACGACGGTACCATGCTGTTCGTGTCGCACGATCGCGCGTTCCTGCGAGCGCTCAGCAACCGGGTCATCGAGCTCGGGGGAGAGAGTGGCACCGAGAAGGAGCCGCATCTCTACCCCGGGACGTACGTCGAGTACGTCGCGCGTACGGGCCGCGAAGCCCCCGGCGTCCACTCCTGATTGCATTCACAAGACGGGACTGCGGCAGACCGCGTAAGATAGCCCGCGATGGCCACGAAGCTTCTCATCGTACACGGCTACTCGGATGGTTCGACCAGCTTCACTGCTTTGGGTAACTTCCTGATCAAGGAGGGCGTCTACTCAGAGAGCGACGTCTGTTATCTCGATTACAGCAGCATGGACGACGAAGCGACGTTCCATGACTTTGCTGACAAGCTCGATACCGACCACCGGCTTCGGCTCGGTGGTCAGCGCGTCGACGTCATCTGTCACAGCACCGGGTCGCTGGTGGTGCGGGCCTGGCTCGCGCTCCATGCTGAACGAAACCGCCGGCGGCGGCTGGACGAGGACTGCCCGGTGGATCGTCTCCTGTGTTTCGCGCCCGCGAATTTCGGTTCGGACCTGGCGGGTCTCGGCCAATCCTTCCTCGGGAAGTTCCGAACGACGTTCTTCAATTCCAAC
>JAICEG010000187.1 GCA_025924295.1 Vicinamibacteria bacterium | reverse complement strand
TTCTTATCCTTCGCCTTGTCGGCGAGCCAGCGGAAGAGAGAGCTGAAGTCAGCGGCGGGGGCGCGGAACTCCTGCGGCGTGATCTGCTCGAGGATCTGGCGATGGGTGGGAGCACCGTAGGGCGCGGGACCGGTCAGCAGGTTGGGTTCCGGAGCCCACAACTCGATGCGGGGGCCGCGACCGTAGACGTCGACGAAGAAACTGAGGTTCAGGCCGTCCTGGTTTTCGCGGACGGTGGCCTGCTGCAGCTGGCGTTGAATCCGCTCCAGATTCACTGGCAGCTTGTTCACGTCGACGTTCTGCTGCGCTGCCGCAGGAACGGCCAACATGGACGAAAGAAACGCCGCTAGAGCGATGTGGCGGCAGTTCATATACCTTTAGACGAGCGGCCTATCTTACTGGTTTTCCTTCCATTCTTCGTACCAAGCCATCTGGATAGCCTCGAGCTTCGGTTCATTCGATGATTTCGGATCATCGTCGAAACCGTCGAGTCCCATCACCTTCTCACGCAGGTCCGTAAACCGGACCGTGAGCGGGTCAACCGATGGAAACTTTTCAAAAAGGGCGATCCCGATGTCCTCGGAGTTCGTCCATTTCATGGCTGCGCTCCGTTTTGCCGTTCCTTCTCGTCGGACTTGCCCAGTTGGATGCCGCCCCCTTCCTGGACGTAGTTCCGCGTATACATCGGGAACTCGACGACGACGTCACCCTTGATGACTGCCTGGCAGCCCAGTCGCGAGCTGGTCGTGAGATCCCAGGCTGTGTCGAGCCGGTCAAGCTCGTTGTCCTGTTCCTCACTCAGGTTCTCCATCCCCTTGCGGACGATGAGGTGACACGTCGTACAGGCGCAGCTGCCGCCACAGGCGTGCTCGAGCGGAATGCCGAAGTTCATCGCCACGTCGAGGAACGATTCGGGGAGGCCGTGGTGTTGATATTCGAGCTTCCCGTGCTCGAACTCCACGGTTGTTTCCTTGCCATCCTTGATGAAAGTGACCTTAGGCATCAGACATCTTTCACATTCTTTCCGGCCAGCGCCTCGCGGACGCCCCGATTCATCATGACCTCCGCCAGGTGCTGCGTGGCGTGATTGAGATCGTGCGTCCGATCGCGAATGGCGTCCCGGTCGGTACCGGCCATCACCTGCTTCAGCGCGTCGAGGACGGATTCGATTCGTTCGTGCTCGCCCGGTTGCAAGTCGGCGGCGGCGATCTCTGCAAAGTCAGGACGCCGCAGCGACTTCTCGGTCGCATGAATGACCGTCTCCGCTTCGTTTCTCGCCTCGATCAGCAGGCGAGCATCGATATCGGCCTGGGCATGCTCGAACGATTCGATCAGCATGCGCTCCACTTCCTGATCGGTCAGGCCGTACGACGGCTTGACCTCGATCGTCTGCGCGATGCTCGTGCGCAGCTCAGACGCCGCCACGCTCAGGATTCCGTTGGCGTCGATCTGAAACCGGACCTCGATGCGAGGCAGGCCCGCCGGCATTGGCGGAATGCCTCGCAGCTTGAAGCGGGCCAGGGAACGGCAATCCGCAGCCAGCTCGCGTTCGCCTTGCAGCACGTGGATATCGACCGAGGTCTGGTTGTCGACCCCGGTCGTGAACATCTCGCGCCCGCTTGCCGGAATCGTCGAGTTGCGCAGGATGATCTTCGACACCACACCGCCCATCGTCTCGATGCCGAGGCTGAGCGGTGTGACGTCCAGCAGCAGCATCTCGCGACGGCCGCTGATCAAAATGTCGGCCTGCACCGCGGCGCCGAGCGCGACGACCTCATCGGGATTCAGCTCGCTGTGCGGGGTCCGGCCGAACAGCTCGGAGACGATTCGACGAACGAGTGGCACTCGCGTGGACCCACCGACCAGAACCGCCTCGTCCACCTCGGACGGCTCGAGCCCGGCGTCGGCAAGCGCCTGACGCACAGGGTGAATCGTTCGCTCGACCAGCGGACGAATCAGCTGCTCGAAGTCGCCGCGAGTCAGGCGACGACGATAGCCGAGCGTGTCGACGCGAATCTCGGCTTCGTCGGCGTCCGTGAGGTCGTGCTTCGCCGCGATGACGGCCTTGCGGATGGCTTGGATCTCCTCGGCGGATCGTTCTTTGGACCCGTCGATTTCGCGCAGCACCAGCTCCACGAGCCGCCTGTCGATGTCATCGCCACCGAGATGGGTATCGCCGTTGGTCGACAACACCTGGAAGACGCCATCCTCGACCTTGAGGATCGAAATGTCGAACGTGCCGCCGCCGAGGTCGTAGACGGCGATGATGCCGCGGTCGCGCCGGTCGAGTCCGTACGCCAGCGACGCTGCCGTCGGCTCGTTCACGATGCGAAGCACCTCGAGCCCGGCAAGACGACCAGCATCGCGCGTAGCGGTCCGCTGCGCGTCGTTGAAGTAGGCCGGAACCGTGATGACGGCACGATCCACCTCGAAGTCGAACTCGCCCTGCTCCCGGAAGTGGTCCTCCGCCCGCTGCTTCAGCTCGCGCAGCACGAATGCGGAGATCTCGGGCGGGGTGAACTCGCGATCGTCCAGCCCGATTCGCACGACGCCGCCCGGCTCGCCGCCGACCGTGAACGGCAGGAGCGCAGCCTCGTCGCGAACGTCGTCGATACCGCGGCCCATGAAGCGCTTGACCGAGTACACGCTTCGCGACGGCGCGGTCAACAGGCGGCGCTGCGCTTCGCGGCCAACGTAGAACGTCCCGTCCTCGCCAATCGACACGACCGACGGCAGCAGCGCGTCGCCGGCGCCATCGCGGATCACGTGCGGCACGCCGTCGTGCACATACGCGACGAGGCTATTCGTCGTCCCGAGATCGATTCCTACGACTTTACCCATGTCCTCAGCGCCGGTCCGGCTGAAGCCGGACACTACGTGCGCGTCTGTGCCTCAAGGCTGGCGACCTCTCGATCGATGGTGGCCAGCAGGTTGTTGATGTAGTTTCGTTCCAGCAGCCGCTCGCGCAGCGCGTCGAGCGTCGCGCGTCGGTCCGAGGCGGCCCCTTCCGCCTGCTGCTGGTCCCATCGCGCGCTCAGGGCCTCGACCTCGCGCTCGTGCTCCTCGCGCTTCAGATCGATCGGCTTCCGAGCGGACTCGAGCCGCTCCCTCAACGCCGCCGGATCGGCGCCGGACTCACGCGACTCACGAATCTCATCGAGCTGTTCGTTCAACTCGAACACTTCTTCGAGCAACGAAGGCGGAACTTTCGCGGTTCCTTCATCGGACTTCGCCGGCGGCAATCCCTCAATCGCGAGCAGGTGTTCGATCCGCGAGATCGGATTGCGCAGTGCACGATACGCATCGTTCAGGTACGACGATCGCTCCAGGCTCGCCAGCCGCTCAGTAGGAGACGCGTTGTAGAAGTAGTCCGGATGGAACTGCCGGCTCAGATCGCGAAAGCGGCGCTCGAGCTGTGCCTGATCGATGACCAGCCGCCGCGGCAATCCCAGGAACGCGAAGAAATCGCCATGCCGTCCGAGCGCCAGGATCCGGCTGCACTGCGGGCAGAAATGCTCGTCCACCGGGGCTCCGGCACCGCAGTTCCGGCATTCCAGTGTCGACACGTGACGCGCAGGAATCGGATCGGGAGTCATGAGGCACTATGCAGCAGGCAGTTCACAGCAGGGAGTTCACAGTCATCGTCCTGATTCGAGCTCCAGCGGAAGATTCAGTGAGAACCCGCCGCCCGCTGTGAACTGCCTACGTTCCGCGACGCCTACGCACCGAACGAGCTGCCGCAGCCGCAGGTCTGCTTCGCGTTCGGGTTGTTGAACACGAAGCCCTTGGTCAGCAGCGCAGTGTCGTAGTCGAGCGTCGTTCCCTTGAGAAACAAGTAACTCTTCTTGTCCACGAAGATCTTCGCGCCGTGGTCCTCGAAGACCTCGTCACCGAGACGCGGCTGCCGCTCCCAGGCGAACGTGTAGCTCAGACCGGAGCAGCCGCCACCCTTCACGCCCACACGAAGACCACCATCGTTGATGCCCTGCTTGGCCATCAGCGATTGAATCTTGCGCGCGGCGGTCTCGGAGATCTGAATCATGTCAACTTCCAACTTCCAACTACCAACCCCAACTCCCAAGCGCTACTTGGAATTTGGGAGTTGGAGGTTGGGAGTTACGCATTGGGCTGAGCGTGCGTCGCGGTCGCCGGAACGCCCTTGTCCTTCTCCTGCTTGCTCTTGTAGTCGGCGATCGCAGCCTTGATCGCATCCTCGGCAAGCACCGAGCAGTGAATCTTCACCGGCGGCAGCGACAGCTCGGCGACAATGTCCGTGTTCTTGATCGCCAGCGCCTGATCGACAGTCTTCCCCTTCAGCCATTCAGTCGCGAGGCTGGAGCTGGCGATCGCCGAGCCGCATCCGAACGTCTTGAACTTCGCATCGTCGATGATCCCGGTCTCCGGGTTCACCAACACCTGCAGCTTCATGACGTCGCCGCACTCCGGCGCGCCGACGAGCCCGGTGCCGACATGCGTACTGTCCTTGGGAAGCGACCCGACGTTGCGCGGGTTCTCGTAGTGGTCGATCACCTTGTTTGAGTAAGCCATTTTCTTTGCTCCTGTTGCCGGGTCTACACGGCAAGACCCGGCCTACGCCGTCGTGTTCCGCGACCCAGCCCCAGACTGCGTAGGGCGGGTCCTGTTCTTCGGACCCGCTAATGAGTCACCCACTGCATCTTCGAAAGGTCCACGCCTTCCTTCACCATCTCGTAAAGGGGCGACATCTCTCGCAACCGGCGCACGACGTTCGTCAACTTCTCGATCACGTAGTCGACTTCCTCTTCCGTCGTCCAGCGGCCGAGGCCGAAGCGAATGGACGAGTGCGCCAGGTCATCGCCGGCACCCAGTGCCTTCAGTACATAAGACGGCTCGAGGCTCGCCGAGGTGCAGGCCGAGCCGGACGAGACCGCCACATCGTTGATGCCCATCAGCAGCGACTCGCCTTCGACATATGCGAAGCTGATGTTCAGGCTGTGCGGCAGGCGATGCTCCATCGAGCCGTTGACATAGAGCTCGTCGAGGTTCTTGTGCAGCCCCGCGTTCAGGCGATCGCGCAGCTTGCTGAGTCGATCGGTGTCGGCGGCCATCTCCAGCCGGCACAACTCCGCCGCCTTGCCGAGACCGACGATGCCAGGTACGTTCAGCGTGCCGGACCGCATGCCGCGCTCGTGGCCACCGCCGCTGATCTGCTCGGACAGCAGCACGCGCGGATTGCGACGCCGTACGTACAACGCGCCGACGCCCTTGGGGCCGTACATCTTGTGCGCGCTCAACGACAGCAGATCGACCTTCAGCTCGTTCACGTTGACGGGCACCTTGCCCACCGCCTGAACGGCGTCGGTGTGGAACAGAATCCCTTTCTCCTTCGCGATCGCGCCGATCCCGGCGATCGGCTGCAGTACGCCGATCTCGTTGTTGGCGGTCATGATCGTGATGAGGATCGTCTTGTCCGTAATGGCGGCGCGCAATTCGTCGAGGTTGACGCGACCGTCCTTCTGCACCGGCAGGTAGGTCACGCGCATACCCTGCTTTTCGAGCTTCTTGCACGTGTCGATGACGGCCTTGTGCTCGGTGACGCAGGTGATGACGTGGTTGCCCTTCTCGCGGTACATCTCCGCGACGCCCTTGATCGCCAGGTTGTTCGATTCGGTCGCGCCGCTCGTGAAGATCACTTCCTTCGCGCTGGCGCCAATCAGGTCGGCCACCTGCTTGCGCGCGTTCTCCACCGCTTCCTCGGCTTCCCAGCCGAAAGCGTGATTGCGGCTCGCGGCGTTGCCGAACTGTTGGGTGAAGTACGGGAGCATCGCCTCGACCACGCGCGGATCGACCGGCGTAGTGGCGTGGTAGTCCAAGTAAATCGGCAGTTTCATCGTCATCCCTGTCGCGGGCCGTGGCCCGCGCTCACTGATACTCCGCTCCTGCGCACAACAGCCAGTTCGGCCGGCGCGGGCTCACTCTCCTGGGCCATCTCCGCAAGACTGACCGTCCCAAGCGTGGCGGCGATCCGTTCGCGAATCTGCCAGAGCGGTCCGCGCACGTTGCACTTGCTGTACTGCTCGCAATCGTGCTTCTCCGTCGAGCACGCGGTCACGGTGAACGGACCGTCGATCGCCTGGATGATGTCCGCCACGCTGATCGAGCCCGAAGGCCGGCTCAGCATGTAGCCACCACGCGTGCCCTGCGTCGAGACCAGCAGCCCGGTTCGCACCAGCCGCTGGAGAACCTTCGCCATCAACTCGATGGGGATGTCGTAGCGCTCGGCAATGTCGCGTGCGCTGGTCGATGCGGATGGGCTACCCTGCTTCCGCGCAAGGTGATTCATCGCGATCAGCGCGTAATCAGCCTTTTTCGACAACCTCAGCATATTGCCCAGCCAAGTCCGACCGCTCTAGTCGGTATTTTAAGTCGCCCGGCGTAACCCCGTCAACATTGGTCGGATATCGTCCGTCGTTCGGCAGCTCAGTACTTGGGCTGCGACGGATCGACCTTGTCGATCCACTCGAGGATTCCGCCCTTCAGGTTCTTCACGTTGGTGAAGCCAACGGTCTTCAGGAAATCCATCGCCTTCGCGCTGCGGCCGCCCATCTTGCACTGCGCCACGATCTCGCGATCCCGCGGCAGTTCCTGATATCGTCGCGGCAGCTCACCGAGCGGGATCAAGGTCGATCCGGGGATGCGATTGATCTGATACTCGTTCGGCTCACGGACGTCGAGAATGAACGGTGTCTCTCCGGCATCGAGCTTCTTCTTCAACTCGACCGGCGTAATCTCCCAATCGCTCACAGTTCCTCCAGTGTTCTGAGTCGCGTGAGCCGGAGTGACGCCACAGAACTGGTCGTAGTCGATCAGCTTCGTGACGGTCGGATTCGGGCCGCACACCGGGCACTCGGGATCCTTCTTCAACTTCAGCTCACGGAACTTCATCTTCAATGCGTCATAGATCAGGAAACGACCGATGAGCGGCTCGCCGATACCGGTCAGCAGCTTGATCGACTCGGTGGCCTGGATCACACCGATGATGCCGGGCAGCACGCCGAGCACTCCGCCCTCCGCGCAGCTTGGAACCAGTCCGGGCGGCGGCGGCTCGGGATACAGGCAGCGATAGCACGGGCCTTCCTTGGTCGCAAAGACCGATGCCTGTCCCTCGAAGCGGAAGATGCTGCCGTATGCGTTCGGGATCCCCGAGAGCACGCACGCGTCGTTCACGAGGTACCGCGTCGGGAAGTTGTCCGTGCCGTCGAGAATCACGTCGTAGCCCTTGAAGAGGCGCATCGCATTCTCGGAAGAGAGTGCCTCTTCGTAGGTGTCCACTTGCACGTGGGGATTCAGCGCGACGACCTTGTTCTTCGCCGACTCGAGCTTGGTCCGGCCCACATCATTGGTCGTGTGCAGCAACTGCCGCTGCAGGTTGCTGAAGTCGACGACGTCGAAATCCACGATGCCGAGGCGCCCGATGCCGGCGGCGGCCAGATACATTACGGCGGGTGAACCAAGCCCACCGGCGCCGATGCACAACACACTGGAGTGTTTCAGCTTGCGCTGACCGTCCATGCCCATCTCCGGCATGATCAGATGCCGGCTGTAGCGCTTGATCTCTTCCGGCGAGAGATCGGTCTCCGGTGGCGCGGCGGTCGGCTTGCCCGCCGGAGCCTCGGCGGAGGTGGGTGCACCGCCTGCGACCGACGGCACGATGCTCAGCGTGTCGCCAGCCTTGACCGGCGTCGCCTCGCGCTGCAGGTAGCGGATGTCCTCGTCGTTCAGATACACGTTCACGAAGTTCCGCAGCTTGCCGTTGTCGGCGTAGAGATGCTTGCGCAGCCCTTCGTAGCGCGTGGTGAGGTCGGTCAACAGCTCACCGACTGTGGCGCCGCTGACCTCCACGGCTTCCTTCTTGTCGGTGAACGGGCGGAGCGGCGTCGGAATGTTAATTGTGTTCGGCATAAGTCAGGCGTTCCGGGTCAAAGGCTGAACGGTCTTCACGCAGCCGCCATGAGGTCATCGCCTCAGGCTTGCCCGCGCGAACGGACACGATGATGTACGAGAAGAACGGCCACGCGTGATCGAGATCGTACTGCGAGGGCCGCGCAGGATGATCCGGGTGCGAATGGTAGAACCCGAGAAGCTCGGCGCCCAGCTCCGAGGCACGCTTCTCGGCCGCGACATAGTCCTGCGGACGAACGAGAAAGCGCCGCCGCGGGCCCTCGTCGGTCGTGTTCGAGAGCGCGAGCGTCGCCGTCACCACGCCGTTGCGTCCATACAGGGCACCGCAGCATTCGTTGGGATAGGTCTCAGCGCCGTGCGCACGAATGGCCTGCTCCACGCCGCGACCCAGCGCAAGCCTGGGCGTCGCATCTTCATCCCAGAAGCGCTCGGAGAGGTACTTCTCGCCGCCGTCACAGAAGACGACGACGATGACGGCATCCGATGTGTTGCGCGCGACGTGAAGGGCGCCTGCGAGATTGGCACCGCTCGAGATGCCGACGAACAAGCCGTCCTGAGCCAGACGACGTGTCAGCTCGTGAGCCTCCTCGGTGCTGACACCGAGATCCTCGTCGGCCAGCGCCGGATCGTAGATGCCCGGCACGATCGCGGTCTCCATGTGCTTGAGACCCTCCAGGCCGTGCAGCGGCGAATCGGGCTGCACCGAGATCAGTCGAATCGACGGATTCACTTCACGCAGCCTGCGGCCGACGCCGACGAACGTCCCGCTCGTGCCGAGGCCGGCGACGAAGTGCGTCAGGCGGTCGCCGGTCTGCTCGAGGATCTCCGGCGCCGTGGTGTCGTAGTGCGCCCGCCAGTTCCCGGGGTTGTTGTACTGGTCGGCGTAAAAGTAGCGGTCCGGATCGGCGGCGTATAACGCTTTCGCACGCAGGATCGCGCCGTCAGAACCCTGCATCGGGTCGGTGAAGATGATCTCCGCACCAAAGGCCCGCAGAATCCGCTTCCTCTCAGGCGTCACGTTATCGGGGACGCACAGCCTCACCCGGTAGCCGCGAGCCGCGCCGATCATGGCGTAGGCAATGCCGGTGTTTCCGGAAGTTGCATCCAGGATCACCTTGTCGTGCGTCAGCGCGCCCGAACGTTCGCCATCGGCGATCATGCGGGCGGCCGGACGGTCCTTCACCGATCCGCCGGGATTACGCCACTCAGCCTTCGCGTACAGCTCAACATTACGCAGTCCAGCCTCAAAGGTCGTGAGACGGATGAGGGGAGTGTTTCCGATTAAATCAACGACAGAACTGGCCGTCCGTAATGGACCGGAAGTGGCAACCGACATATCCGACTGGTCTAGTCCGAAATTATACTTCGGCCCCGGAGAGCGAAAGGGGTCAGATCCCTTGATACTCGGCCACTCAAGGGGTCTGACCCCTTTCGCTACTTCGCCAGCCGCCCC
>JAICEG010000186.1 GCA_025924295.1 Vicinamibacteria bacterium | reverse complement strand
GCGGGCGCCCGCGACCGCTGGCCGTTCACATCCCAGGCGCCGAGCCACACCGCTTCATGCCCGTCGGCATCCGCTTGAATCCACGCACACACGATGGTCTTGCCATCGGTGCGTATCACCGGGTTCCGCGCATCATCAGCCACGACCGTGACCCACTTTCCAACGCCGTCACGGCCCCACGCCCCGAGCATCGCGGTGGGCCGGCCACTCTCGGCTTGTTCGTACCAGGCGATGGCAAAGGCATCACCGAGACGCTCGATGCTCGCCTCGTACGAGGCCTCGGGGCTCTGCGTCAGCCTGTGCTCCGCTCCCGCCGGGCGGCCGCTGGCATCGAGGAGCCGAAGGTAGATTTCAGCGTTGCCGTCACGCGTGTCATACCAGGTGACGGCGAACCCGGATTCGTCGGTCGCCAGCGCGGCTTCGTACGCGCCGGCGCCGCTCTGACTGACCTGCACCGGTAGAGGAGATCGGCTGCAGGAGACGCCCAACGTGCCACTGAGAACACACGCCGCGAGTGGCCATAATGTTCGTCGCTGTCCCGCTGCATTCTGCATTCTGAGTGCTGCATTCTGCACTACGAGGACGTCCCGCGTCTCTTCCATCTCCAGACCAGGAGAATTCCGAGGACAGGAAGGACTGCAAGGATTGCGGCGTACTCATTGGGAGGTGCGTTTCGTCGAGCGTCGTTGCGAGCCTGCGTCGAGCGTTCCTCTTCCTCCATCACATACCCGGCGAGTTGTGTCGACATGCGGCTCGGCGCCGGCACAGCCTGGAGCCTGGCGGCCATCTGGGCGTCGTTCTGCCGGCTGAACGCTTCCTCACGTTCCGCGGCCGGATCGATCGCCTCACCGGTCGCCTTCTCCATCTCGCGCTTGAAGCCTTCGAGATCCGGCACCGGGATGCCAGCCGCGAGGCCGCGCTGCATCACGTACTGCTGCAGCCTCGGATTGCCGCAGGTGTGTTCCGCGCAGCCGACCCCGTGCTGATTCACGCTCGCCACGTACTCTTCGAGCAGCCGCTTCTCGGTCGCCGCGTCCGCCTTCCAGTACCCCTTGCGCACCGTCTCGAGCATGCGTGCCGTGATGTCCTGATAGGCAAACGGTGAGTTCTTGTCGAAGAACTCCGCCATCCCCATCTTGTGCTTGTCCTCGACGTACACGTCGAAGGTTTCCTTCCACATGCCGTCGGTCACGGTCTCGGTCGCGGTCGCGTCCCATCCCCACAGGTACTCGACGAACGAGCGCATCTCACCGGCGCCGGCATAGCCTTCCTTCTGCATCCCCTCGATCCAGGTGGGATTGACGTACCGGGTTCGGAACTCGGATCCGATGAACTTGTCGATCGAGGTCATCTCGGGACGGCCGGGATCGCGCGTGTTGGTGACAACCATCTCGGGACCTGTGGCCGTCCCGTCGATATTGCGGATCGCGGTCGCGAGTCCGCCCATGTACATGAACATGTCGTCGTTATCGAGCGCGCCGTAGAGCATCGTCGAGCTGCTGTGCACGATCTTCTCGGTGCCTGACAGCGCGAGGCGGAACACGTCCTCCATCGACTCGCCCCAGAAGCCGTTGCCGTAGCCGTGGCCCAGCTTCCGGAGGTAGTCGTCGGCCATTCCCTTGTCGGTGTTCCAGGTGCCGCTGTTGGCAACGATGGTCGACGTATTCAGATTGAACGTGCCTGGCGGCTCGTCAAAGATGCGCACGCCGGCGCGACGATCGGCGTCGGCCTCGGTATAGCCGCGCTGAATCAGGATCGCCTTGGTCGCGAGGTAGTGGTTGCGAACGTAGTTCTCCGCTTCCTCGATCGCCTTCACCTTCTGGACGGCCTGGTCCATCAGGTTGGTGACGTTGTTGAACATCCCCTCGGCGGCGGAGGCAATGACGATGTCCACCCGCGGACGACCGAGCTGTGCGCGGGGAATGACCTCGACGTCGACGACCTTGCCGCGAACATCCCAGACTGGCTTCGTGCCGAGCAGGTGAAAGATCTGCGACTCGAGCACGCCCTCGTGCCGCATCGTCTCGTCGCCCCAGATGACGAATGAGACCTTCTCCGGGTACTTGCCATGCTTCTTCAGGTGATCGGCAAGCATCTGGTCCGCGAGCTTGATGCCCATCTCGTACGACGCGGGCTTCGGCACCTTGTCCGGATCGATCCCATAGAAGTTCTTGCCGGTCGGGTACGAATCCGGGTTGCGAATCGGCTCACCACCACCTCCGCCGGTGATGAAGCCACCGCGCAAGCCGCGAAGCAAGCTGTCGAGCTCACGCGTGCCTGACGCGACGATGCGTCGGTCCATCTCCTCTGCCAGGACCTTGGCCTTGCTCGGCAGCAGGCTCCGGTCGATGCTCACGATGGCATCAACCGTCGTATCGCGCAGCGGCTTGTCCGGCACGCGGCCGAAGGTGTGCAGCCCGTACGGGATGTTCTCGCCCTTGAGCTGCAGCAGGTGATCCTGAATCTGGTGCACGACTTCGTCGGTCAGGCTCTCCGGCCTGGTCAGGTCGAGACCAAGATCTTTGGTCAGCCCCATCGCGATGACCTGCTGACGGATGCGTTCGCCAACGGCCTTTGCCAGCTCGGGGTTCTTGTGAAGGCTGGTGTCGAAGTCGTTGATCGACTCACCGAGCGCGGCGAGCTCGGGATACAAGCCGCCCTTCTTGAAGGCAGGGACCATGTGATCCACGAGAGCGGCCATGCTGCGCCTGCGCGCGACCAGTCCTTCGCCGACGACATCGACGTTGTAGACGTAGAGGTGTGGAAGATCCGCGATGAGCGCGTCGGGGGCGTCATCGTTCGAGAGCCCGATGTCCTTCCCATCGAGCCATTCGAGCGTGCCATGGGTCCCGATGTGAACGACCGCATCGGCTCGGAAGCCGTCGCGCAGCCACGCGTACGCCGCCACGTACTGGTGATGGGGCGCCAGATCCTTAGCGTGGTACATCTTTTCGCTGTCCTCACCCCACCCGCGCGAGGGCTGCGGCAGCAGCGCAACCTTGCCGAACTGCGCGACGGGAATCACCAGGCTGCCGTCGCTCGTCATCAGCTTCGACTTGCCCGGCTCGCCCCAGTCCTTCAGCACCTTGGCTTTGAGCGCCGGCGAGAGCGCATCGAGCCAGCGGGTGTACTGTGCGGCGCTGATGCGAACCGCGCTGCCTGCGTCGACCAGTTCCTGGAGCTCGCCCGGCGCGTAACCGCCGACGTTCCGCGCCCTGGCAAGCAGCGACTGCAGGATACTGTCGCCGGACAGATCGCCGGTGCCGACGTCATAACCCTCGGCCTTCAGCCGCTGAAGGATGCTCGCAAGCGATTCGGCGACGTTGAGGTAGCTGGCGCCGATGTTGGCCTTGCCCGCCGGGTAGTTGTAGAAGACGAGCGCAACGCGTTTCTCGCTATTCGTCTTGCTCCTGATGGCGGCCCACTTTACCGCGCGCCGCACGGCCATGGCGATCTGAGACGGGATCGGCTTGCGCACGACGATCGTCAAACCGGTCTCGGCATCGGTCACTTTCTCCTGGCTGCCCACCACCGTCGGCGCGATCGTACCCGCCAGTTCCGGCACGGCGATGTTGAAGGTCCCTTCGAACATCGAAAGACCCATCGGCGAATCGCGCCATTCCTTCTCGGTGCGACCGTAGAGGCTGATCAGATTGAGGACGGGAACGTCGACCCTGGCGAGCACCGCTGACGAATCGGGCCCGGCAAAGTTGAAGTTGAAACCGAGGACCACGTCTGCCCGCGACGTCCCATCGGCATTGAGGAGCAGTCGTTGCGCCGCGACTTCTCCGGGGTAGCCGAACATCGGGATCGCCTCGGCCCCGCTTCGCTCGATCTGCGCGATCACCGCGTCGAGCAGTTCGGTCTCGTCGCTGTAGTACGTCGCCTTGTAGAAGCTGACGGCGATGCGCGGCGCACCTGGACGACGCTTCCCATGCTGTTGCCGCCAGGCATCGAACTCCTCCCAGGTGGCAAATACCTGACCCGGCTCCCGTGGAAGCGACGCTCGCGCGTCCCTCAGCGCCGAGCTTCCGGGATAGTAGAAGCCGAAGTCGAGACTGGGCTGCGGGCGAGGCAGCGACAGCCCGGAGATGCCGGCTTCGCTCAGGGCGTACTTGAGCAGCCCGACCTGGTTCGAGTACCCCATGTGCGCCCAGTAGATCCGCGCGCGCTCGTCCCAGATCACGCCCTGTTTGAGGTAGGTCTCCCGCGGTAACAGTCCTTCACCAACGCCGAAGACCTTGCCGCGGCGCCCGCGCACCGCGGCGATCAGATCGATGTTGTTGGCCGCGTTGAAGCGCTCCAGCATCTGCTGGTTCATCGTGTCCATCACGAGCACGTTCGCTCGCGAGATCTCGTCCACCTTCACGTCCGACATCACGGACTCGGTCAGGAAGGTGAGCGCCACACGGCCCTTCAGATCGGGACGCTCCTGCAGCAACGACTTGAATGCTTTCAGTGTGCCGGGCAGGTTGCCGTCGGAGAAGACGTAGGCGACCCGGATGGGCTCTCGGCCTTGGACTCCGGGCTCCGGGCTTTGCGCGGACGCCCCCGGCCAGCCGGCGAGTGCGAGGACGAGCGCGACGGCGCTAGCGAGGCGCTTCATCCGGTCCTTCGGGCACGTAGATGATCTGTCCATTCGCCAGGCGGTACGCGGTACCAAGTCGCTCACCGTCGCCCGTCGCCGTCTTGCCGCTCACCTTGTATGCGGTGATCTTCGTTCCCTTCTTGACGATGATCTCGCGCTCACCCTGGGCGTTGGTCTTGACCATCGTGACCTCGCTCTGCGCGTCGACCAGGTCGCCCATGCGGTAGACGGAGAACAAGGTGATCATCAGCCCGACGATGAACACCACCGACACGTCGAAAAGGTTGGCGATGCCTGAAAGCGGATCTTCTTCAGGCATTTCTTCGGGCGATGGCAAATGAAGGAACTTGGACATTGATCCTCGTCCGCCGGGTCCGCAAAGCAGAACCCGGCCTACGTTGTTTGCATTTCGCGAGCAACCTGTTCCGCAAGGTAGCGCTGCTCTCGAATCGTTTCCGTGACCCAGTCCTGCCGCGCCGCTGCGACGACGTACGCCAGCGTGCCGGTCGCGAGCCCGATGATGGTACTCGTGAAGGCCACCACCATCTGACCGGCCATGGCCTCGAGATTGCCCGCCGCCATCGAGGCGAGCGACGACCCCATCGGGATCAACGTCCCGAGCAGGCCGAGGCTCGGGCCGACACGCACCATCATGCGAGCCAGGTTGAGCGGGCGCCGCACTCGTTCCTCCCGTTCGAGCACGAGGTGCTCGAGGCCGCCGTCACCGAGCGCGCCCTGCGCGCGCGCCTCCTCGACGTCGTCCAGCATCTGTCGCAGGCTGGCCGGCAGCATCCGCAGCCGTGCCGCCGACGCCTGCATCGCGGGGCCCGACTTGAGCCATGCCGTGATGTCGAACGTGCGGCGCTCACGCCGGCGGGCAACGAAATCGACGAGACACGAGCCGGCCATGAACACGGCCGCCGCCACGCAGACCCACAGCAGCGCAAAGACCGGGAACCGCAGCACCTGACCGAGCGCGAACAGACCATTTTCCAGCAAAGGAAGCAGATTCACCTACGACTCCAGAGAGCATGTGCGGCGCCGAGCAGCATCGACGTGGCGACCACGGTCAACGTCCACGGCGGAATCGCTTCTCTCGCGACGTTTTCCGCTTGAACGTTCAGGTTGCCAGCCGCCTGCCAGCCATCGAGCACACTCGGCAGCACGGCCACGGCGAGTCCCAGCGTGCAGACGATGAGCAGCGCCTCCTCACGCAGCGTGTCGGGAGAGAAGCCGGGCCGCGTTCGCGCGATCCAGGCAATCACTGCGACGGCGGCGGCGATGAGCGGCAGCGTCAACATCAGCGGCGCACCGATCAATCCCACGAGCTGGACCAGCATTCCCGCGAGGGCCCCTCCGAGCACCATCGCGAGCCAGGCGTAGCGCGGACGGAAAAGGTACACAACCGCACCCGCGATCGCGATCAGCCCGGTCACCTCCGGGTCGGGAGATTGCGCCGGACTCGAGAAAACGAAGACCGACGCGAAGCCGGCGGCGAGCGCCACCAGCCACTGGCGCCTTGGTGCAGCGACCGCGGCAAATGTTGCGGTGCCCAGCGCACACAACATCCACAAGGCGAGAAAGGTGACCGTCACTTCAGGATCGTAGGCTGAGCGCCCCCTTGCTGTCGCCTGAAGAGTATCTGAACTGAATGTCAGGATCGGCTGGACACCTTGGGCTCGGCTGCCTGGACGCGGGGAGGGACTCGAGGGGTCTCGGTCGAGGAATCCCTGATTGCCACTCCCGGATGCTTCGGGATCGTGATCCGGAAGGTGCTGCCCTCCGGACCCGAGCGCTCGAGAGTCAGCCGTCCCCCGATCGCTTCCACGCCGCCGCGCGCCAGCGACAGCCCGAGTCCCGTCCCGACCGCATCGTTCCCATCGCTGCGATAGAAGCGGTCGAAGATGTGATCCTGCGCCTCAGCCGGCACGCCCGGCCCGGTGTCGATCACATCGACCACGGCCAACGAGGGGGTCTCCGACAGACGAAGCCGAACGCGCCCCGCTGTCGGCGTGAACTTGATCGCGTTGTCGACGAGATTGATCAGCGCCTGCCGCAACAGCAGACGATCGGCGCGTGCGTGCGGCGCACTGGTCTTCTCGATCGTCAGCGACTGACCCTTTTCCTCCGACAGCACTCCCAGGTGCGACACCACGTCTTCCGCCAGCGCGGCGAGATCCACGGTGTCGAGCGAGAAGGACGCGTGCTGCATCCCTGCGCGTGAGAGCGCCAGCAGCCGATCGACGAGATGAGCGAGCCGATCGACCTCCTCGAGCATGCTGCCGATGATGCTGCGATAGGACGCCTCGTTGCGCCGCCCTCGCAACCCGACCTCGCCGACGCTGCGAATGGCGGTGAGCGGTGTCCTCAACTCGTGCGAGACGTCCGCCGTGAAATGCCGCATCTGATCGAACGACCCTTCGAGCCGGCCGAGCGTCTCGTTGAAGACCGACGCCAGCCTGCCCATTTCGTCTTCAGGGTTCGCTACCGGAAGCCGATCGCTCAGGCGCTCGGCCGTAATGGTTCGGGCGCGCTCGGTCATCTGCTCGATCGGGGCCAGCGCGCGACGCGCGAGCGTGTAACCACCCACGCCCGCGATGACGACGGCCACCGGCAACCCGAACATGAAGATCAGCGACAGCTCCCTCAACTCCTCCCGCATCGTCGCCTCGGACCGGGCCACCTGAATCGTGACCGGGCGATCGACGATGTAGCTGCGCCGGCTCAGCACGCGGACTGGCACACCACCGGTCGGGACGGAGACGATCATGTCCTCGCCGAGCGCGGCGAGCGACTGACTCTGCGGAATCTCGCGACGCCTGGCTTCGTCGTTGCTCAGGAGCAGCTCACGGCCATCCGCGCTCCACACCTGGACCCATGGCGGTTCTTCTTCGAGGAGCAGATCGATTTGCGGGAACGGCATGATCAAGCCGTCGGGTCCTTCGTCAACGGTGCCCGCGGCCCAGTAGAAGTCGGCGCGCAGCCGATCGTCGAGCGCGTCCGAGACGTTGCGGCTGACGAAGGTATAGACCCCGAAGACGTAGACACCGAGCACGACCATCATCGCGGCCACGTACCACAACGTCAGCCGCAGCCGAACGCCGTGCGAGCGCCACCAGGGAGCGGCGCCGGGCCTGGTGGTCCTCGTCACGGTTCACCCTCACGCAGCATGAAGCCGACCCCGCGCACCGTGTGGATCAACTTCACGGCCTGATCGAGATCCACCTTGCGGCGCAGGCGTGCGATGTGCACGTCGATGACGTTGTCGAGCGGCGTGGTCCGTGCGGTCTCTTTCCAGACGTCTCTCGCCAGCGTCTCGCGCGACACGACCTGCCCCTGGTACCGCATCAGGAACTCGAGCAACTCGAACTCGCGCACGGTCAGGTCGACGTGCCGTCCGCCGCGCATGACCTTGCGCGTGACCAGATCCATTTCCAGATCGCCGACCGACAATCGCGGGGCGTCGGCGGCACGGCCACGCCGCACGAGCGCGCGCAGTCGTGCGAGCAGCTCGGCAAAGGCAAACGGCTTGACCAGATAGTCGTCGGCACCGGCATCGAGACCGGTCACGCGGTCCTCGAGCGAGTCGCGCGCCGTCAGCACGAGGACCGGCGTCTCCGTGCGGCGCTGCCGCAGCGCCCGCAGGATCTCGAGGCCGTCACGGCCGGGCAACGTCAAGTCGAGCAGGATCACGTCGAACGTCTCCGTGTTGACACGGAAGAACGCCCCCTCGCCGGTGCGTTCGACCACCACGTCGTATCGTTCATCTTCGAGGCCTTCGCGCAGCGCATCGGCCACCTTCTGTTCGTCCTCAACCACGAGGATTCGCATCACTCTGATTGTCATTCAGAATAGAAGGGTATGGATAGCGCGCCGCCAATGCGGGAAACCCCATTCTCCCTGCTTGAAACCATGCGCCTCGAGCAGGGTCGCGTGGAGCGCCTCGATCGCCACATCGCGCGGATGGCCGAGGGGGCTCGCTTCTTCAGCCATCGCTGGAACGAGTCGGCGATCCGGGATGCGCTCACCGCGGTGGCCGATCGGCATCCCCACGGCTGCTGGCGCGTGCGTCTCCTGCTTGCGAGCGACGGTCAGCCAACGATCGAGTGCGCGCCGCATGGGCCAGAGACTCGCCGCTGGCGGATCGACTTCGCACGAGAGCCAGTGGACGGGCGCGACCCGTTCGTCCTACACAAGACGACGCGGCGCGCAGTCCACGAAGCAGCCCGCGCATCGCGAACGGACGTCGACGATGTGCTGCTCTGGAACGAGCGCGGCGAAGTGACGGAGTCTACGATCGCCAACGTCGTGGCGGAGATCGACGGCGTTCGCTACACACCTCCGATCCAGTGCGGGCTGCTGGCCGGCACGTTCCGGGCGGAGCAACTCGATCTGGGCACGGTTCGGGAGCGTGTGCTTTCGAAGGATGACATCGCGTCGGCAGCGCGATTGTGGTTGATCAACAGCGTGCGAGGATGGGTGGAAGCACAATTCGTACACGCAGGCAAGTAGTAACGGCATGCGGAGGAGTTTGATATCGTTCCGACATGATCGATTACACACAGATTGAGCGCCGGTTGACCGACGTGCTCCAGCTGTCCCGGCGCCCTGTGGCCATCGCCTTCCGCGAAACCCCACCGGCCGGAGTGTCGAAGTTGGCCGGCACCCAGCCCTCCAGTTGCAGCTTCTGGCGCGTCGCCGCGAGCGGTCAGGTCTTCTATACCGTCCCTTCGGATCACTACAACTGCCCGGTCGGCAGCTACACCCACAACATCCCGCTACCGCCGGAACGCGAGGCCGAACTCGCCGGAACGCTCGGGCTGATGGTC
>JAICEG010000185.1 GCA_025924295.1 Vicinamibacteria bacterium | reverse complement strand
GCCGCCTACGGCGGCACGGTGGCGTACCCGAACAACGGCTTCGCGATTGCTCTGCGCACCGTGGCGGGATCGATCGTGCGTGGCACCGGCACGCGCGTGTATTGGGTGCAGACCGGCGGCTACGACACGCACGCGAGCCAGGGAGCTCAGGGCGGCGGCGCCTACACCACCTTGATGGGGACCTTCAACGACGGCCTTGCCACGTTCTACACCGATCTCCGGAATCAGGGACTACTGTCAGACACGCTCATCCTGCAGTTCTCCGAGTTCGGCCGCCGCATTTCCGAGAACGGAAGTTCAGGCACCGATCACGGTGCGGCGGCTGTGATGATGGCCATCGGTGGCGCGGTGCGTGGCGGGATCTATGGCACAGCGCCGTCGCTCAACCCCGCGCCTGGCAATCCGACACTCGAAAACAACGGCGGAGACGTGCGACACGAAACGGACTTCCGCTCGGTGTACGCGCGAGTACTCGACAACTGGCTTGGCGCGAGCTCGACGGCGATACTCGGCAGCGACTTCCGTGCTGGTGCGCCGCCAATCGTCTAACCCTCCACTCCTCCGCTCCCCTGCGACACACAGAGGCGGTGAGGCACAGAGGCAAATTGGCTGCGCCTCAACTCCATCAAGCTTCAATCAGGGCTCTCGGCCATGCGAAGCCGCGACTCGTTCATGCGCCGGATCGGCTACGTACCCCAACGCTGCGGGCACTGCCTCCTTGGGAGCGTCACGGAGTCGGCGTGAAGTCTCGGCGGAAATGCTGGCTGCAAGACCCCCGTAGGCTCAGTGCGTCACCGCCTCGGTGTGTCGTGATGAGCGGAGGAGACGCCGGTGCAGGCTCTACCGAGACTTTCGAGTGAGAAGAGTTGACGGGGCTTTCTCCTTCTATGTCGAAGGCAGACCCGCCGGTTACTGATAGATCTCTCGCAGCGCCGACTCGAGTGTCGGATAGCGAAAGACGAATCCTCGTTCGTGCGCGACTTCGGGCAACACGCGCTGCCCGCCGAGGACCAGCGCGTCAGCCATCTCGCCCAGCACGATCCGGAGACCGAAGGCGGGTGCCCTCAGCCACGACGGGCGCTTCAGTACCCGCCCGAGCGTTCGCGCAAGTTCCGCGTTGGTCACCGGGCCCGGCGCTGTGGCGTTGAGTGGACCGGCGATCGGCTGTTCGGCAAGCGCCCACATCACCATCGCGACCCAGTCGTGGATGTGAATCCACGAGATGAACTGACGTCCGGTTCCGGCAGGGCCGCCGGCGAAGAGCTTGAAGGGCAGCGCCAGCTGCGGAAGCGCACCGCCTTCTCGCGCGAGGACGAGCCCGGTTCGAAGCAGCACGACTCGAGCCTGCTTGGATGCGCCGCTGGCGGCTGCCTCCCAGAGCTGGCCCACCTGTCCCAGGTAGTCGGAGCCCGCTGAACTGGACTCAGTCAGCGGCTCGTCGCCGCGAACTCCATAGAAACCCACAGCGGAACCGCTGACGAAGACTGGTGGCGGCTGCCGTGCCGCGGCGAACGCGCGCACGAGGGCAGTGGTCGCTTGAACCCGGCTGTCGAGAATTGCCGCCTTGTGAGCTGTCGTCCAGCGGCCGCCGGCGATCGACACGCCCGCGAGGTTGATGACGGCGTCGGCACCGTCCAGCACAGACATCCACGACCGATCGCGTTCGTCGGTGGACCCGCGAACTTCCTGGTCCTGCCTCGGATGACGGGTCAACACGACGACCGTGCGCCCGTCGCGCCGGAGCGCACCGGCGAGCGCAGTGCCCAGCAGCCCGGTGCCGCCTGCGACGACGATTCTCGACATGACCTTCAGTGTAGGGCGGGTCCTGCGTTGTGGACCCGCCAAGGCAGCGTGACTCTCTCCGTGTTTTCCCCACCTTGACAGGTGTTGGCCGCCTGCTCTAGTAATAGTAACTAACTAGTTGGTTAACTGGATGGCCCGACGTCTCACGCGCGATTCACGCACCGCCATCTTTCGCGCGGCCGCGCACGAGTTCGCCGAGCGCGGCTATGAAGCCGCGGGCACCGACCGCATCGCCAGCCGCGCCCGCGTCAACAAGGCGATGCTCTACTACCACTTCGGCAGCAAGGGCGAGCTCTATTCCGAGATCGTGCGCGACATGGTGGGAGCCGTCGGTGCGCGCGTGCGTGAAGTCGCCGATGGCCAGGGCTCCGCTGCCGAGAAAATCGACGCCTGGATCAGCGCGCTCGTAGAAGAGGCCGCCGCCCGCCCCTGGTTCCCGCCGATCATGCTGCGCGAGCTGGCCGCCAGGGCGCCGCACTTCGACGCGGCGACCTTTCAGATGATGAACGCCGTGCTCGCCGGCGTCGCGGATGTCATCGCACAGGGGAAGCGCGAAGGCACGTTCCGCGACGTCGACCCGTTGCTGACCCACCTGTCGATCATGCCCCCGATCCTCATCTTCTTTGCCCGGCAACGCGTGCTGGCGAGCAGAACCCTCCGCGGTGGTCTCGCCGAACCGCGTGCGCTCGACCAGTTTGTCCGTCACATGCAGGCCTCTGCCAGGGGCATGCTCCTGAAACAGCCATGACTCTTCTCTCTCGTCTGCTGATCCTCATCGCCTCTGTATGGCTCGCCGCATGCGCAGAGGCGCCGCCTGCTGATCAGATCCGCGTGTCGGGACACGTCGAAGCGACCGAAGTCCAGACCGCCGCAGATGTCGGCGGCCGCATCATCGAACTGCGTGTCGACGAGGGCGACCGTATCGAGGCCAACGCCGTCCTCGCCCGCCTCGATAGCGAGGACATCACGCTGCAGATCGCCAGGACGCGCGCCGATCGAGCGGCCGCGTTCGCCCAGTTGCGCCTGCTTGAGGCGGGGTCGCGTGCCGAAGACATCCGGCAGGCCCGCGCGCAAGTCGATGCGGCGATCGCCGACGGCGCGGCGATCGAAGCCGAAGTCAAGGCCGCACAACTCGATCTCGATCGTTACCAGGCGCTGCTCACCGCCAATGCCGGCTCCGTCAAGCAACGAGACGATGCCCAGGCGCGCGTCGATACGGCGACGGCGAGGCAGCGTGCGGCGCAGGACCGGGTGCGATCGGCACGGGAGACGCTGGCGCGGCTCGAGGCGGGCACGCGCCCTGAAGAGATTCAGGCCGCGCGCGCACGTGTCGAGGCCGCCGACGCACAGACAGCGGTCCTCGAAAAATCGTTGCGCGATGCCAACGTGACGTCGCCGATCTCCGGAATCGTCACGCAGAAGCTCGTCGATGCGGGGGAGATCGTCGCGCGGGGAACTCCGCTTGTCGTGATCACCGATCTCGATAACGCCTGGGCGAACCTGTTCGTCCCAGAGCCGATGATCCCGCGCGTCGCGATCGGACAGCCGGCAACCGTCTTCACGGATGCCGGCGGCGCGGGCATCGAGGGAAAGGTCACCTTCATCTCTCCTCGCGCCGAGTTCACGCCGCGCAACGTTCAGACCGCAGAGGAGCGATCGAAGCTGGTCTATCGCATCAAGGTCAGCGTCGACAACCGCGCGGGCACCCTGAAGCTCGGCATGCCGGTCGACGCGGAGCTGAAGCTGCAATGAGCGCCATCTCGTTCGTCAACGTCGCGAAACGCTACGGCGCGACTGAAGCGCTGGCGGGCCTCAGCCTCGAGGTGCGCGAGGGCGAGATGTTCGGGCTGATCGGCCCTGACGGCGCGGGCAAAACGACGGCGATCAGGCTGATGTGTGGCCTGCTCCATGCCGATGCCGGCGAACTTCGCGTGCTTGGCCTCGATCCGGTCAAGGACCATCGTCACATTACCGAACGGGTGGGTTATCTCTCGCAGCGATTCAGCCTCTACGGCGATCTCACGATCGACGAGAACATCGCGTTCTTCGCCGAGGTCCACGGCGTTCGCGACTATCACCGCCGCCGCGAGCAGCTCCTGTCCATGACGCAGTTGACGCCGTTTCGGCGCCGGCTCGCCGATCGCTTGTCCGGAGGCATGAAGCAGAAGCTGGCGTTGGCCTGCACGTTGGTGCACGAGCCGAAGCTGATTCTGCTCGACGAGCCGACGACCGGGGTCGATCCGATCTCGCGACGTGAGTTCTGGAAACTGCTCTCTGAGTTCCTGGCCGCCGGAATCACCATCCTGATGTCGACCCCGTATCTCGACGAGGCCGAGCGCTGCTCACGCGTCGCCCTGCTGCACCAGGGCCGCGTGCTCGCGATGGACGCGCCCGCCAATCTTCGCCGCCTGATCACCGGCCGCATGCTCGAAGTGATTGCTCCGGGCCGGGTCGCGGCCGACGTTCTTCGCGGCCTGCCGGGTGTCGTGGACGCGCAGGTCTTCGGCGAGCGCGTGCACGTGACGCTCGCCGGTGATGACGGTGCGGAGGACGAGTTTCGCGCGGCGCTTGCCTCCACGGCGCTCGCCGAGGCTCCCGTCCGCGCAGTGACGCCATCGCTCGAAGATGTGTTCATTGCCCGGATCTCGGGCGGGGAGTCCGTTCATGCGTAGGGGCGTGTGTCTGCTCACGGCGATGCTGACGATGCTGGCAATCGATCGCGCCGCTGCCCAGGGGCCTCCCACGCTCCGGTTGACGCTCGAGGACGCGCTGTCGAAGGCGATCGACGCGAGTCACCGTCTGGCCGAGGCTCGGGCCCGCGAAGATGTCGCACAGGCAGGGGTGGCCGTGCGAGAGTCGGCGGAGCGACCCACGATCACCGCGACGGCTGGATTTACCCGGACCAACCATGTCCTCCCGTTCTCGGTACCCGGGCCAAGCGGCGTCTCACTCCTCGTCTATCCGGACGTGCCCAATAACTACCAGTCGCGTCTGGAGCTCAAATGGCCGATCTATACCGGCGGACGGACCGATGCGCTCGAACGCGCCGCTCGAGCCGAAGCCGACGCTGCCGGCGCCGAGGTGGAAACGGCGCAGGCCGATCTTCGTCTCGAGGTCACCCGGGCGTACTGGGCGGTGGTCACCGCGCGGGCGAGTCTCGACGTTCTCGAACAAGGCGTCGCGCGCTCGCAGGCCCACCTCAACGACGTCAACCAGCGGTTCAAGGCCGGGCTCGTGCCGCCGAACGAGGTGTCATCGGCCACCGCCCAGGAAGTGCGCGCGCGCATGCTGGCGATCGACGCGCGAACACAACGCGATGTGGCGGTCGCCGATCTGGCGCGGTTGATCTCGGTTCCCCCTGATCAGCCGATCGAACCGACCGCCGATCTTGCGCGCGCGACGACGAGCGTGTCGAATCAAACCCTCGACCTGGCGCCGTTGATCGAGTCGGCGCGAGCGGCCCGCCAGGAACGGCGCTCGCTTCAACAGCGGATGGTCGCTGCCGACGCTCAACGCGAGGCGGCAGCCGCAGGCCGGCTTCCCACGATCCAGCTCACCGGCGGCGTGGATTACGCACGGCCGAATCCAAAGATCTTCCCGCGTGCCGACCTGGCCCAGGAGTCGTGGGATGCAGGCGTCGGCGTGAGCTGGTCGTTGTGGGATGGTGGCCGCACGGTCGCAGAGGTCGCGCAAGCGGCCGCGGCGTCGCGGGCAGCCGCCGAGCGGCTGGCTGAATTCGACTCGCGGCTCGGGGTCGAAGTGCGTCAGCGAGCGCTCGAACTCGAATCAGCCATTGCGTCGGTGACCACCGCAAACAGCGGGGTGACGGCCGCCGCCGATGCCCGTCGTGTCGTCGGCGAGCGATACGACGCCGGGGTGATCGCGCAGATCGAGGTGCTCGATGCGGAGTACGCATTGCTGCAGGCGCAACTGGATCTGACACGGGCACAAGCGGCGGTACGACTGGCCGAAGCGCAACTCACGCGGGCACTGGGGCGATGAACGCGATCGACGTGCGGCATCTGACGCGCCGGTTCGGCGACTTCGTCGCTGTCAACGACGTCTCGTTCGAGGTGCGTGCGGGAGAGATCTTCGGCTTCCTCGGGAGCAACGGCGCCGGGAAGTCGACGACCATTCGCATGCTGTGCGGGCTTCTGCAGCCCACATCGGGGACTGCAACGGTCGGCGGGATCGATGTCGTCCGCGACCCGGAAGGCGTCAAGCGACGCATCGGCTACATGTCCCAGCGCTTCTCTTTGTACGAGGCACTCACTGTCGATCAGAACATCGCCTTCTTCGGCGGTGTGTACGGCCTGACCGGCGAGCATCTCGCCAAGCGTCGCGAGTTCGTGCTCGACATGGCCGGTCTGCGCGGACGCGAACGCGAGCTCACGCGCTCACTGGCGGGCGGGTGGCGCCAGCGTCTTGCCCTCGGCTGCGCGATCCTCCACGAGCCACCAATCGTGTTTCTCGACGAGCCGACCGGTGGCGTCGATCCGCTCTCGCGACGACGGTTCTGGAGGCTGATCGAGAACCTTGCGGCCAGTGGTGTGGCCGTCCTGGTTACGACGCATTACCTCGACGAGGCGGAGCATTGCCAGCGGATTGCGATCATCCAGGCAGGGAAGCTTGCCGCACATGGCACCGTCGACGAGCTGAAGGCGATCTTCAAGTCTCGACCGATTCTCGAGGTGCGCGCCCCCGATGCCGTGCGCGCGATGCGCACGCTCGAGGCGATGCCGGAGGTCGAGAAGACGAGCATCTTCGGCACGGCCGTCCATGCCGTGTTGCGGTCGGATGCCATCGGTCCTGACATCGTCAAGGCCCGCCTCGAGACAGAGGGCATCACAGTGCTTTCGTGTGGCATCGTCGCACCGTCGCTCGAAGACGTGTTCCTGGACGTGGCCGAACGGAGCGCCGCCTGATGGGATTCTGGAAGACCGTCGCCGTCGCACGCAAAGAGCTGCGCCAGATACGGCGGGACCAGCGAACACTGCTCATCCTGTTGTTCGTGCCGGTGTTCTTCCTTCTCATCTACGGTTACGCACTCAACTTCGACATTCGCAACGTTCAACTCGGGCTGCAGGACAACGACCGCAGCACCGCCAGCCGTGAGCTGATCTCTGCCTTCGTCAACTCGGGCTACTTCGATCTCGTAGGGGAGGCCGTCAACCCGGACGCCATCGACGACATGCTGGATCGGGACGAGGCCCGCGCCGTGCTGGTCATTCCCGCTCGGTTCGGCGCCGACGTGGCAGCAGGTCGCCCGACGTCTGTGCAGTTCATCGTCAATGGCGACAACGCCAACACGGCCACCACCGTCGTCGGATATGCGAACGGCCTGGTCAACAGCCAATCGTCCCAGTACGAGCTGAAGGCCCGGGTCGGTTCTCCAACTGGCCCTGTCCTCACCATTGAGCCGCGCGTCTGGTACAACCCGGAGCTGCGCAGCACGCTCTTCCTCGTCCCTGGCCTCATTGCGTACATCGCCATGCTGACCGCGGTGGTATCGACGGCGCTGTCGATCGTGCGCGAGAAGGAGGCGGGGACGATGGAGCAGGTGCGAATGTCGCCGATCGGACCGGTGCCGTACGTGCTGGGGAAGACCGCCCCGTACTTCGTCGTGTCGTTGATCTCGTCGATGAGCATCGTCGTCGCCGCGATCGTGTTGTTCGACATGCCGATGCGCGGCTCGTGGTTCGTTCTCGTCGGCGTCGTGTCGCTGTTCCTGGTTGGCGCTCTCGCATTCGGCCTCCTCATCTCGAGCATCGCGGACAGTCAGCAGGTGGCATTCCAGGTCGCGCTCCTGACGTCGTTCCTGCCGACGTTGATGCTGTCAGGTTTCATCTTCCCGATCTCGAGCATGCCGACCTTCCTTCAGGTGGTGACGCGCATCGTGCCGGCGCGCTACTTCCTGGTGGCGCTGAGAGGCATCGTGCTCAAGGGTGTGGGGCCAGCCGATTTCCTGCCCGACATCATCGCGCTGGCCGTCTACGCCGTCGTCATCCTCGGGTTGGCTTCGGTTCGCGTCAGGAGGCAATGGGCCTGACATGAGCAGACTCGGCCACATCATCCGCAAGGAGTTCCTCGAACTGAGGCAGGACCCGCGCCTGTTTGGCATCGTGATCATCGCGCCGATCATCCAGCTCACGATGCTCGGCTACGCCGCGACGACCGATGTTCGCAACGTGCCGCTGGTGATCGTCGATCAGGACCGATCGAGCGAGAGCCGGGAGCTCGTTAGCCGTTTCGATGCGTCGCCCAGCTTCGAGGTCATCGACGGACTCTCGTCGACCGACGGCGTGGATCAGTATCTGAACACCGGTAGGGCGTGGATGGCGCTTGCGATTCCCGCAAACTACGGAGAGCGGATCCGCGCCGGTCAGCCGACGACGGTGCAGGTCGTCGCTGATGGCACCGACGCGAACTCCACCAACGTGGCGCTCGGATATGCCGGGGCGCTCGTGACGTCCTACGCTCGCGAGCTGGCGTCTCCATCCGGTGAGCCGCCGACACCGCTCATATCCGCGGATATCCGCGTGTGGTTCAACCCCCAGCTCGAGAGCAAGGACTTCATGATCCCGGGGATCCTGGCGCTGCTGCTGCTGGTGGTGACGACCAATCTGTCGTCGATGTCGATCGTTCGCGAAAAAGAGCTCGGCACGCTCGAGCAGCTGAACGTCACCCCGATCGCACGTTGGGAGCTCATCGTCGGAAAGATGCTGCCGTACGCGTTCATCGGCGTGGTCGACGTGCTGCTGGTGGTCTTCGTCGCGCTGGTGTGGTTCGAGGTGCCGCTGCGAGGGAGCTTCCTGTTGCTGTTTGCGATGAGCGTGGTCTACCTGCTGACGACGCTCGGCCTTGGCCTGTTCGTGTCGACGATCTCGGCGACGCAGCAGCAGGCGATGATGACTGCGTCGTTCTTCTTTCTGATCCCGATGGTGTTCCTCTCGGGCTTCGTCTTTCCGATCGAGAACATGCCGGCTGCCATACAGCCGGTCACCTACCTGATCCCATTGCGGTACTTCCTGGTCATCCTGCGGGGCATTTTTCTCAAGGGGGTTGGTCTCGAGATCCTGTGGCCCGAGGCGCTTGCGCTGCTTGGCTGGGGTGTGGGCATTCTCGTACTGGCGACACTGCGGTCCAGCAAGCGACTAGCCTGAGTTCACGGTTCATTGTTCAAGGTTCAGGGTTCGTGTTCCTGGTTCCGGTTCCTGGTTCCGTGTTCAAGGTTCGGCGTTCGCGTACCGAACGCGGAACCCAGAACGCCGAACCCTGAACTTGGAACTCGAACCCTGAACACGAACCGTGAACGTTGAACCGTGAACCCTGAACCGCAGTTGATGTGTCAAGGTGCCGGCACTAGTCGCAGCACTTTGTCGTCTCCTGCCATCGGGCTTCCGCGGCCGTCGCGATTGTTGGTCGTGAAGTAGAGATGGCCGTCAGGGCCGCTGACGACGTCCCGCAGTCGACCGAACGTTCCGTCGAGAAGCCGCTCCTGTGTCGCCACGCGTCGTCCATCGATTGTGAGCCGCAGCAGGTGCGTGCCGCGCAGCGTCGCCACGAAGAGGTTGTTGGCAAACTGCGGGATCTGCTGTCCCCGATAGAACGACATGCCGGACGGCGCGATC
>JAICEG010000184.1 GCA_025924295.1 Vicinamibacteria bacterium | reverse complement strand
AGCGAAGCCGAGACGGCGATCGGACAGGTCGCGAGCACCCGCGTTGGTCGTCATGATCAGCACGACATGGCGGAAGTCGGCTTTGCGTCCGTGTGAATCGGTCAGCGTCGCGTGATCCATCACCTGGAGCAGGATGCTGAACATGTCCGGGTGCGCCTTCTCGATCTCGTCGAGCAGGAGCACCGCGTGCGGCGCCTTGCGAACCGCGTCGATGAGCAGTCCCCCTTCTTCGTACCCGACGTACCCCGGCGGCGCTCCGATCAGCCTGGACACGGCGTGCTTCTCCATGTACTCGGACATGTCGAAGCGGATGAACTCGACGCCCATGATTCGGGCGAGCTGACGCGCCAGCTCCGTTTTGCCGACGCCGGTCGGCCCCGCGAACAGGAAGTTGCCGATCGGCTTTTCCGGCGCGCGCAGTCCCGACCGCGATAACTTGATCGCCGACGCGACCTCGTCGATCGGACCGTTCTGCCCGAAGATCACGCGTTTCAGTTCGACGTCCAGGCGCTCGAGCGCCCTCTTGTCGTCGCTCGACACGCTTTGGATCGGCACGCGCGCCATCTTGGCTACGATTTGTTCAACCTGCGGCGCGGTGATGCGGGCGGTTCGTAGCTCGACAGGCAACATCTTCTGCGCCGCACCCGCCTCGTCGAGCACATCGATCGCCTTGTCTGGCAGGTGCAGATCCTGAAGGTGACGAGCCGACAGCGACACCGCTGCGGCGAGCGCGTCATCGTCGTACTGCACACCGTGATGCGACTCGTAGTGCAGGCGCAGCCCCTTGAGGATCTCGAGCGTCTCCGCTTCCGATGGCTCGAGCACGTCGATCTTCTGGAAGCGGCGCGACAGCGCGCGATCGCGATCGAACGACTGCTTGACGTCGTTGAAGGTGGTCGAGCCGATGCAGCGCAGCTGGCCGCTGGCCAGGGCGGGCTTCAGCAGGTTCCCGGCATCCATCGCACCACCCGAAGCCGCTCCCGCACCGACGAGCGTGTGAATCTCGTCGATGAAGAGAATCGCGTTCTCTTCCTTCGAGAGGCGATCGAGCACCTGCTTCACCCGCTCCTCGAAGTCGCCGCGGTAGCGGGTGCCCGCGACCAGCGCCCCGAGGTCGAGCGAAAACACCCGTGCGCCTTTCAGCACGTCGGGGACCTCACCCTGGTGGATGCGAAGTGCCAGACCTTCGGCCAGTGCCGTCTTGCCAACGCCGGGCTCTCCAACCAGAAGCGGGTTGTTCTTGCGGCGACGGCAGAGCACCTGGATCATCCGCTCGATCTCGAGCGAACGGCCGATCAGCGGATCGATCTGGCCGGCGGCGGCCCGGGCCACGAGGTCCGCGGCGTACGCCTGGAGCGGGTCCGACGGCGCACCCGGCTCTGCGCCCGGCGCGTTGGTCGTTGCAGGCTCGGACTTCGCGCCGTGTGAGAGCACACGCAGCAGCAGCAACCGCTCGACCCCCTGCGAGCGCAGGTAGTATGCGGCGTGGCTGTCCTCTTCCTGCAGGAGAAAGACCAGCAGGCTGCCACTCTCGACGTGTTTCGCGCTCGACGACACGGCGTGCATCATCGCCTGCTGAATCACGCGGTCGAATCCGAGCGTCGGTTCCGGTTCAACGACGGTCGGCGCAGGTACCGGAGTGAACGCGCGGGCAAGCACGTCGGTCAACTGCCGGCGCAGCACATCGAGGTCCGCACCACACGTCGTCAGCACGCGCCGCCCCTGCGGCTCGTCCGTGATCGCAAGGAGGAGGTGCTCGAGCCCCACCTCCTCATGACGACGGTCGGATGCCATGCGGAAGGCCCGCTGAATCGTCTCGAGCGTCTCGGGCGCAAACGGCACAGGTGTCTTACTCATGTTCGGGTCCGGCCTCAGGCTCCATCGTGACGAGCAGAGGAAATTCCTGCTCCTCTGCCATTTGACGCGTTTTCCTGAGTTTCGTTTCAGCCACGTCGTGCGTGTAGATGCCGGCAACGCCGATGCCCGACAGATGCACGTGCAGCATCACCTCGACCGCTTCGGCCCGCGGCTTGCGAAAGACCGCCTCGAGGATCCACACAACGAACTCCTGCGTGGTGTAGTCGTCGTTGTGCAGGAGCACACGCCACATTCGCGGGCGCTCGACCTTCTGGTCGCTGCGCGGGTCGATGAGTATCGAAGAGGCCGGGTCCTGGCTCATTTCTGTAAGGGGGTCGGGAGTCGGGGGTTGATGGCTTGAAGGGGTCGGGAGTCTTTGCTGACCACCGCGAATGACTCCCGACACCATTGACCCATCAACTCCCGACTCCCGACCCCATTGTACCCAGAAGGTCCGCATCGAACCGCCAGGGCGACAGCGCGGGCGCCTGCCGCACGAGCGGACCCAGCAGGCGTAGAAACGTGGGCCGTGAGATCTCGCGAGCGCCGAGCGACGACAAATGCCCCGTGGACATCTGGCAATCGACGCAGGGGAAGCCCCACCGCTCAATCTGCTTCACCAACGCCACCAGCGCCACCTTCGATGCGTCAGAGACACGGCTGAACATCGACTCGCCGTAGAACATCCGGCCGAGGGCGACTCCGTAGAGTCCGCCCACCAGGTGTTGGTCGACCCATACTTCAACCGAGTGCGCATACCCGAGATCGAAGAGCCGACGGTATGCCTCCGACATCTCGTGCGTTATCCACGTGCCATCCTGGCCTCGTCGAGGTTCGGCGCATCCTTCCATGACCTGGGCAAAACAACTGTCCATTGAAATCTGCATGCGCCCCGAGCCCATCGTCTTGCGCAGCGAACGCGACACATGCACGTCGGCGGTGAAGAGCACCATCCGCGGATCCGGGCTCCACCACAGCAACGGGTCGTCCTCGCCAAACCACGGAAAGATGCCGTGTGTATACGCATCGAGCAGGCGCTCCGGTGAGAGATCGGCGCCAGCGGCGAGCAACCCATTGGGATCCCGCAGCGCTCGTTCGACTGGCGGAAACGGATCGTGAGGACTCAGAAAAGGAATCACGTATGCTTGATTCTGCCTGATTCGTTGTTCATGGGCTCATCGCTCCGTCCGGATCTCGCGCGGCTGGAGGCGGTCCTCGACGCGCCGCCGCTCACTCGCTTTGCACCCTCGCCCACCGGCTTCCTTCATCTCGGGCATGTCGTGAACGCCATCTACGTGTGGGGGATCGCGCGTGCGCTTGGTGGCCGTGTTCTGCTGCGAGTCGAGGATCACGATCGCATCCGGAGTCGGCCAGAGTACGAGGCAGCACTCCTGCGGGATCTCGAGTGGCTCGGATTCGAGCCGGACGCCGGGCGGGCGCCGCTGCTCAGGCAGAGCGACACTCCCTCTGTCTACGAAGACGCGATCGCGCAGCTGCGCGCGACCACCGAGGTCTATGTGTGCGAATGCTCGCGCAAAGATATCGGTGGTGAACGCTACGACAGCCGATGCCGCCAGCGATCACTGTCCCCCGGGCCGGGACGAGGCCTTCGCGTGCGGCTTGCCGGCGGAACCGAGAAATTCGAGGATGCCCTGCTCGGACCGCTGATGCAGGTGCCAGCCGAGCAGTGCGGAGATCTACTCGTCCGGGACCGTGATGGGCATTGGACCTATCAGCTCGCGGTGACGGTGGATGACATGCGTCAGAGCGTCACACTGGTGATACGAGGCAGCGACCTGGTCTCGTCTACGGGTCGGCAGATCCAGCTTGCCCGCATGCTTGGGCGCAGGAATGCACCGATTTTCCTGCATCATCCGCTCATCCATGACGAACGCGGCGAGAAGCTCAGTAAGTCGGCTGGCGATACGGGTGTGCGTGACCTGCGGTCCGCCGGCCTTAGCGCGCCCGAGGTCATTGGGCTCGCCGCTTACCAGGTGGGACTGATTGGCGCGCGAGAATCCATCGGCGCATCAGAAGTTGCCGGGCTATTCCGGGCGGGGAGCCCGCAACCATGAACCTTGACACCGGGGAACCCGGAACCAGGAACCGCGTGAACCTGGAAGCATGAACCCCGAATCCCGGGTGCTGGATCCCGACTTGCGATAGAATCGAGCGCCACCCCGATCAGCGGGATTTTTCACGAGGAGACCTTGGCGGTCCGTCTGTTCATCGGAAACTTGCCGTACAGCGCCAGCGAAGCGGACCTTCGAGCCCACTTCGCGGCTGTCGCAGAACCCTCCCACGTCGCCATGCCGGTCGATCGCGAGACCGGTCGCCCGCGCGGATTCGCCTTCGTCGAATTTGCCGATCGCGCCGTTGCCGAGGAAGTGATTCGGAAGTTCGATTCACAACCGTTCCAGGGACGTCCGCTCGCCGTCAGCGAAGCGCGCGCGCGCGAGGATCGTCCACCGCGTCCACCAGGTGGCGGCTTCGCTCCGCGGCCAGGCGGTGGCGGCGGTTTCGGCGGGCCTCGGCCGGGCGGCGGCGGAGGCGGTGGATTCGGCGGCCCACGTCCCCCCGGCGGCGGCGGGTTCGGCGGTCCCCGACCTGGTTTTGGTGGTCCACCAGCCGGACCCGGAGGACGAGACAGGAGCGCCAACTTCGGTCCGCCTGCACCTCCCAAGCGTTTGCGAGGGAAGAAGACCGCGCAACAGGAACACAAGCCCAGAGGGCCGATCAAAGAGCGGACCGGAGGACGGATCTACGACGTCGACGATCTCGAGGACGATTCCGCAGTCGAGATCGATGATGTCGCCACCAAGGCCGCCGAGGGTGTTGACGAGCAGGATGAGGAATAATCCGAACTAGGTGTTCCGGTCCGCTCGTCAACTTGTTTCGGCGCTTGCTCTCACCGTCGGCGTCGCGCTCTTCGTTATCACCATCGTCCGATCCGGGTTCGACGAGACGATTCAGAGTGTCGGCCGCCTCGGGTTCGCCTTTCCTGCCCTGCTCCTTCCCAGTGCGTGCTGGCATTTGCTCAGAACGTGGGGATGGTCCGTCGCCTTTCCCGATGATACGAGGCCGGCGTTCACGCGACTGTTCAGAGTCCGCCTGGCCGCCGACGCGATCAGTTTCTTCACCATCCGCGGCCTGACCGGTGAGCCGCTCAAGGTCATGCTCCTCTATGACCGCGCGTCTCCTCCTGTCGTCGCGGCCGCCATCACACTCGAGCGACTGGCGTTCGCCATCATGTCGCTCGTCATCGCAGGTATCGTCTCGTACGTCGCTGTCAGGCGCCTGGCGATGCCCGGCGCCTGGGATGTCGTCTTCACACTCCTGTCGATGGCAACGGTGATCGCTCTTGCCGTCCTTGCCGAGGTCGCGCGTCACCGCAAGGGCGATTACCTTGGGCGGCTGGTCACGCGACTCGGCGCGCTCGTCGGCCGGCCGCTCGAAACATCGCGAGTGGTGAAGTTCGTGCTCGACGTCGAAGACATCCTGCTCGACCTGCTGCGCGGCGATCGCCGCAGGCTGATCATCCTCACGGTGCTGCCCGTGGTGTGCTACCTGCTGACGGCCTTTGAGGTCTGGCTGGTGCTCTGGGTGATCGGCGAGCCGATCGGCGTCACCGCGGCTCTGGCAATCGACACGTTCGCACGTCTCGGCAGCGTCGCGTCTGCCGCGATCCCCGCAGGCATCGGCGCGCTCGAAGCGTCCAACGCCGCGCCAGTCGCGATGCTGGGTCTCGGTGGTGGTGGCGTGCTCGCGTTGATACGGCGCGTACGCGCGCTGCTCTGGGCCGGCGCCGGGCTCGCGCTGTATCCACGCATCAAGCCCAAGCAGCCGACGCCTAAGCAGCTGACAGCGTAGGGCGGGTGCTGCTCCGTGGACCCGCCCTACGCCGTCACACTCTGACCAGTCTCTCGGCAGCTTTCTGCAGCGTTTCGTCGCGCTTCGCAAAACAGAAGCGCAGCACCGGGCCGGCTTTCTCGCCCTCGTAGAGAAACGGTGAGATGGGAATTGCCGCCACGCCGTAGTCGCGGGTGAGGCGAATCGCGAATTCCGAGTCGGGCTCCCGCGTGATCTCGGAGTAGTCGAACATCTGGAAGAACGTGCCCTCGCAGCGGAGCGGGCGGAAACGCGAACCCTGCGTCAGCGACAGAAACGTGTCGCGCCTCGTCTGATAGAAAGCGGTGACGTCGCGACACTCGTGGTCGCGACGCACGGCGTCGGCATATGCCATCTGGATCGGCGTGTTCACGGCGAACGTGATCCACTGGTGCACGCCTTGTATTTCTGCCGTGATCGCCGAAGGCGCCGCGCAGTATCCCACTTTCCATCCCGTCGTCGTGTACGTCTTTGCGAACGAGCTGATGACCACGGCGCGCTCGGCGATCTCGGGATATCGCGCCAGGCTCTCGTGCCGGGCGCCGTCGAACAGGATGTGTTCGTAGACCTCATCGCCGATCACAATCGCATCGGTGTTCTGCAGCACGCGCGCCAACTCGCGAAAATCGTCGGCGGTCCAGATCATCCCGGTGGGATTGTGCGGCGAGTTGATGACGATGGCGCGGGTGCGAGAGGAGACTTTGCGCTTCACCTCGTCCCAGTCGATGCGATAGTCGGGATACCTGAGCGTGGCATACACCGGTGTGCCGCCGCTCAACGTCACCGCCGGCGTGTAGGAGTCGTAGGCCGGCTGGAAGAGCAGCACTTCGTCGCCGGGATGTACGAGGGCCGTGATCGTGGCGAAGAGCCCTTCTGTCGACCCGGTTGTGATCGTGATCTCGTTGACCGGATCGTAGCGTCGTCCATAGAGCCGCTCGATCTTGAGCGACAGGGCTTCCCGCAGTGCGAGCACGCCGGGCATCGGCGCGTACTGGTTGTGACCCTCGCGCATGAAGCGTGCGACCGAGTCGATCAGCTCGGGGGAGGTATCGAAATCGGGAAACCCCTGGGACAGATTGATGGCGCCGACTTCGTTGGCCAGGCGCGTCATGACGGCGAAGATGCTCACGCCGCCCGCGGGCAACTTCGAAGGCACGGCCGGGACCTGAGGCATGGTCTCTCTATGATATCGGGGCCGGCTCCGGTTCCAGCAACTCGTGCGGCCTGAGCGATACCAGCGGGTATTGCCGGCGAAGCGCGACAACGCGATCGAAGTAGCCGGCCTTGGGAATCTCACGGCGGACCAGCCGGTCACGCAACCGGCGAAGCTCGTAGCGATAGAGGTCGCTCACGAACTCGTGTACCAGCTCTGGCGGTGTCGAAGGCGTCGGACAGATGCCGTGCCTGGCAAGCTGCTCGAGAACGTCGGACCGAAAGCGATAGGTCTTCACAACGTGATTACTGGCCCGATCCGGCGCGACACTCACGTCGCTTCAGAAACGTTCGCGCTTCTATCAGTTCTGGTGGCTCCCCTCCTCGCGAAGGCCATCCCATCACGAGCGCCCGGTACTGATCGCACGATGCCGGCAGATCGCCGAGACGGGACAACGTCCGCGCCAGACCGAGCGTGACCCGTCTTGTCGGACGCTCCTGCTGCGACGCGTCCAGATAGGTCCGTCGCGCGTCCTCGAACCGGTGAACCTGGAGCCACAGATCTCCGGCCAGTTCCTGTGCCGAGATCACCGGGGCGCCGGGCAAACCAGCCGCGCGCTGCTGCCGTTCGAGTTCGATCGCGTGCTCGAGGAGGAGTCCCATCTCGTCGCGTTCGCTCTGCGCCGCCGAGGACGCGGCACGAAGGAGCAGCGTTGCGATCTCCGCGACCCTTGTCTCGGTGACTCGTGGCGCCAGCTGGCTGATCGCTGCCCTGACCGGCTCGAGCGACTCAGGCGATCCACCGTAACGGTACGCCTCTCGTGCCGCCAGCACACCGCGCACGTACCAGTACGCCACCGTCGTGTCGGTGCAGCCCGAGAGATCGAACGCGAGCCCGAGAGACGCACCCTGCAGATCGAACCGCGACGCACGTTCCCTGGCTGCTGCAATGACATCGGCGCTGTCCCTGCACGGCGACTGCCCGAGGGCGAGAGTCAACAGCAGAGCGATCATCGGAAGACCTGAAAATAGTAATGCAGCGCCTTGAGCACTCGCGGGGTGAGCGCGGACCGGCGATAGACATCACCCGCCTGACGTAACGCCACTGAGAGCGTCGGATAGGGAAATATCGTCGAGGACAGATCCGAAAGACTGCCACCGTGCCTCATTGCCAGGGCAATGACGCTGACGAGCTCGCCGGCGCCCGCCGCCACGACCGTCGCGCCGACGATGCGGCCATTGCGATGATGGACACGGACGAAGCCGTCGGTGGTCTCATCGACGACCGCACGATCGACCGACGTCAATGGAATGGTGATCGCTTCCGCCCCATTGGCGGCAGCCTCGTGACCCGTCTCGCCGACCCGGCCAACCTCCGGCGACGTAAACGTACACCACGGGATGATGAGTGACGATGCCCGGGCGCGGCCGAAAAAAAGGGCGTTCCGGACGACGATGCGCGCCATCGCATCGGCGGCGTGAGTGAACTTGTACTTTGAGCAGACGTCGCCGGCCGCATACACGCGTGGATTGGATGTCCGCAGTCGATCGTCCACCACGACACCTTCGGGACCATGTGCCACACCGGCCTTGTCGAGTTGAAGTTTATCGACCCGGGGCGCTCGCCCGCTGGCGGCAAGCACTGCGTCTGCCGTGATGGCTCGACCCGCCTGCTCGAGCGTGAAACGGCCATCCTGCCACCGCACCGCATGCAGGCGGGAACTGAGAAGCACCTCGACGCCATCCGACCGGAGACGAGCCTCCACTATCGCCGCTGCCTCGCGATCCTCTCGTGGGAGCAGCTGATGCCCAGATTCGATCAATGTGACCCTGGTGCCGAGCCGCGCGAACGCCTGCGCGAGCTCGCAACCGCTCGGGCCTGCACCGATCACCGCGAGCTCGCGCGGCTGCTCGGTGATCTCGAACACGCTCTCGTTGGTGTGGAATGGCGTGGCAGCCAGTCCGGGTATGTCCGGAACGACCGGCCTGCTCCCCGTCGCGATCACAGCCTTCCGGAACAGGAGTTCGACGTCACCGGAGCCCGTGCCGGCGCGCACCGTCACGGACCGGGGCCCCGAGAAGGCGGCGGACCCGAAGAAGACGTCGACGCCAAGCGCCGTGAATCGGTCGACTGAGTCAGCTGGCGCCAGATCCGCGCGCCGGGCGCGCAGACGCGTCATCACCGCCTGGAAATCCGGCTGCGCGGTCGCTGGAACGCCGAGCGCTGTCCCCTTGCGTGACTCGCCCACCACGCGCGCCGAGCGTAGGAGTGCCTTCGAAGGAACGCAACCGGTGTTGAGGCAGTCGCCGCCGAGTCGAATCCGCTCGACGAGCGCAACCCGCGCTCCCAGTCCGGCCGCGCCGGCCGCACACACCAGACCGGCCGTCCCGGCTCCGATGACGACCATGTCGTACATCGCCGCGGGAGAGGGATTGTGAAAACCAGGGGGGCGGACCAGGGAATCCAGCCGGCGATCGTGCTCGTCGATCATGCTGGAATCGTACACACGACACCGGCTGTCATTCACGAAAATGACAGCCGGTGCTTCTTGGTGCTTGGTTCTTGGTCCTTGGT
>JAICEG010000183.1 GCA_025924295.1 Vicinamibacteria bacterium | reverse complement strand
GTGTTTCGCCAGACCCAGTTTGCCGAGTTCGAGTTGCGGATGCACGAGATGGGGCAGCGCGGCGAGCCGATTACCGGAGACGCGCTGGCGACGCTCTATCTCGACATCACGCGCAAGTACTACGGCCACGACCAGAAGGTTGCGATCGTCGACGACTACATCGCGCACGAATGGAGTTTCATTCCGCACTTCTATCGCGACTTCTACGTGTTCCAGTACGCGACGTCCTTCACAGCCGCCGAGGCGCTCTCCGCCAAGGTCCTGGATGGCGACAAGGCCGCGACCGGCCGTTACCTGACGTTCCTTGCGGCAGGTGGATCGAAGTATCCGATCGATCTGCTGAAGGACGCTGGCGTGGACATGACGACCGACGAACCACTCGATCTGACGATCAAGCGGATGAACGAGGTCATGGACGAGATGGAGAAGCTGCTCGGGCAGTAGGCCGGGTCTTGCTCTTTAGACCCGGCGGGCCTGAAGACCCGCCCTACAGAATCCTTTTGCCCAGCGCCGACAGCGCCAGCTCCACGCCGAATTCGGCGGTGGCGTTGCGCAGATCGAGCGTCGGATTCACTTCCACCAGGTCGAGCGCGATCATGGCCTGCGAGTCCGCCACGATCTCCATGACCATGTGCGCCTCCCGATAGTCCAACCCGCCGCGCACCGGTGTGCCGACGCCAGGGGCCACTGACGGATCGCACGCATCCATGTCGAACGAGACGTGGATGCCGCCGGTGGATTTCGAGGCCAGCGCGATCGCTCGCTCGGCAATCACGGCGATACCGTGCCGATCGATGTCCTTCATCGTGAAGACATGGACGCCGGACGCGCGGATGCGATCCTTCTCGCGCTCATCGAGGTTCCTGATTCCAACGAGCACCGTGTGCTCGGGGAGTACCGACGGCGACGACCCGATCGAGGCGAGCTCGGTCGGCTCCTGTCCGAGCAAGGCCGCCAGCGGCATCCCATGCACGTTGCCGCTCGTCGTTGTCTCGGGCGTGTTCATGTCGCCGTGCGCGTCGACCCAGATGAGCCCCATTGGATACGACGAGATACGGCGCAGCCAGTCGGCGCTGGCGGCCACCGAGCCCGCAGCCAGGCTGTGATCGCCGCCGAGTACGACGGGCAACGCGCCAGCGTCGAGTGACTCCGTGACTGATGTGTACAGCGTCTGGCACACGCGCGCGATCTCGTGGATGTACTTCTTGTGCTCATCTGTCTTGTGCCGCATCTCGGGAATCGGTGCTGGCACATCACCCTGGTCGGTCACGATGCAGCCGAGATCGGTGACCTGGGTGCTGAGTCCCGCGATGCGAAAGGCGGACGGCCCCATGTCGACACCGCGGCGCCCGGCGCCGAGATCCAAAGGTACGCCGATGATGTGAACGGGTTTCACTGTAGCTGGATCCTATACGGTGCGACGGGGCGATGGTGCGGGTCCCATCGGACCGTTGTCAGGAACGTGCAGTGGCATAGTCAGCAGCACGCGCCGCAGTTGCGCGCCCGTCGCTGATGCAGTCCGGAATCCCGATCGCGCGGAAGCCGCTCCCGGTCACGAAGAAGCCGGGGAGTGTCGTCAGGCGCCGCTCGATCTGCGCGACGCGCTGCAGATGCCCGACTTCGTACTGCGGGCTTTGCCGTGTCCAGCGATAGAGGCGCGCGAAGAGGGGCGAGCCCGAAATGCCGAGCAGGTCGACGAGCTCGCGTTGTGCCGTCTCCACCAGTTCTCGATCGGAGGCGTCGAGGCGACGAGGATCGCGGCCGCCTCCCAGAAATCCGCGGATGAGCACATGGCCCGCCGGGGCGCGGCCCGGCCACTTGGACGACACCCACGTGCCAGCCAAGAGCGCGATGCCCTCGGTGCGCGGAACGACGAACCCGGTGCCTCGCAGCGGATGCGCAATCTGGTCGCGCCCGTAGCCGAAGGCGACAGTGGCTGTCGATGCATAGGGTACGGCGTTGCACAGGTCGGCCAACGCCGGATCCAACGTCCGCACGAGTGACGCCGCGGCGTAGGCCGGAACGGCGAGTACCACGCTGCGTGCTCGTATCCCACCCGCCGTGGAGTCGATGGCGTAGGTATCCGATCGCTCCACGCCCGTCGCACGCGCACCGGTCACGATCGTTCCAGGTGCGAGCGCGCGCGACAGGGCATCGACCAGTTCGCCAACTCCACCCGGCAGCGAGACGAATGCCCCCTGAGGCGACGGCCGGACCCGCAGCGCCCTGAGCGCACGGATCACGCTTCCCGAACGACGCTCGGCTTCCACGAGACGCGGGAACAGGGCGTGGATCGACAGTCGGTCGACGTCGCCGGCGTGGATGCCGGCGAGAAGCGGTTCGGCCAGGTAGTCGACGGCTTCCTGACCGAAGCGGCGGCGGACGAAGTCGCCGATTGATTCGTCCTCGTCGCCCGTTCGCCTCGGGATGAACAGCTCGCCCGCCATGCGGGCCTTGCCGGCAACGGAGAAGAGCCCTGACTGTGCGAGCGCGCCGGCCGTGATTGGAAAGCCCAGGAAGGAGCCTTCGGCAATCGGGTGGAGTTGATCGTCGCGCAGCACGTACGCCGTGCGAGGCGTCAACGTCGACACCAGCCGGTCGGCGATTCCGAGCTCTCGGCAGAGGGCAACTGCAGCAGGCTTCTGGACCAGGAGCGAATCAGGCCCGGCGTCGACGACCCAGTCATCGAATCGATCGGTCGCGATGACACCTCCTGCGCGGGTGGAGGCTTCGAGGACGCGGACAGAGACGCCGCGTGACTGCAAGTCGAAGGCGGCAGCCATGCCGGCGATCCCCGCGCCAACGATCACCACATCGACGACCTGGTCGCTAAACACTCCCTCGGCCATGGGGTCTGGCAACGTTCAGCGCAGTCGCCTCGATGCCGTGTGGACGTAGTGCGCGAGCATCTGCACGTGCTCCACCGGGGTCGACGGCAGGATGCCGTGTCCCAGGTTGAAGATGTGACCCGGGCGCGTACCGATCCGCGTCAGGATGGCGTCGGTCTGCTGCAGCATTCTGGCCGGCGGGCCGAGCAGCAGCGTCGGGTCGAGGTTTCCCTGCACCGCATGGTCCGCGCCGATGCGGTCCCAGGCATCATCGATGGGGATGCGCCAGTCCACACCGATCACGTCGCCGCCGGCATCGCGGAGATCTTCGAGAATCGTCGAGGTCCCAGTACCGAAGTGGATGGTCGGCACCCGTCCGCCCATCGCTTCGAAGATGGCGCGGGTGTGGGGCTGTGCGAATTCGCGGTAGTCGCCGGCGTCGAGCGCGCCAACCCATGAATCGAAGATCTGAATGACATCGACGCCTGCCTCGATTTGCGCCACGACGAAGTCGGCGACGACGCGGGACAACTTCTCGCAGAGGCGATGCCAGTCGTCTGGGTGGCCGTACATCAGCGCCTTGGTCCTGGCGAAGTTGTTCGAGTGACCGCCTTCGATCGCATAGGACGCCAGCGTGAACGGCGCTCCCGCGAAGCCGATCAGCGGCACACGTCCGTTGAGCTCGCGCTGAATCTGGCGAATCGCTGCGAGCACGTGACCAAGTGCCTCGCGCGGTTCGAAGACGCGAAGCTTCTCGATGTCGGCCGGTCCCTCGATGGGATGTTCGATTTGCGGTCCCTCCCCCTTGACGAAGTCGAAGGGCAGCCCCATCGGGGCGAGAGGCAGCAGCAGGTCCGAGAAGAGGATCGCGGCGTCGACCTCGAGCCGGCGAATCGGCTGCAGCGTGACCTCGGTGGCGAGATCGGGCGTACGGCAGATCTCGAGCAGTGAGTACTGCGTGCGGAGCGCACGATACTCCTGCATGTATCGCCCGGCCTGGCGCATGAACCAGACGGGCGTCGCATCAACGGGTTCGCGGCGGCAGGCTTTCAGAAAGCGGGAAGGGGTCACGAATCCATTCGCAGTGCCCGTCTCGGGATTCAGTCCCGAACCGGAGTATGGAGCATGTCACGGGCCAGCGTGACCAGTTCGTCCAGCCAGAGCGGCTTGAAGCGCACGTCGGCGCCCAGCGACTGGATCTCTGCGATCTGCGACTCGGCGAGATAGTAGTCCCCGGTCACGATCGTGACCGGCGTGTGCTGCATCCCCTGAATCGCGCGCAGTGAGCGCAACACCTGAACACCACTCGTCAACGGCATCCGCAGATCGAGAATGACGGCGTGCGGCCGATGAGTTTGCGCAAGGCTGAGCCCTTCGTCGGCTGAATGGGCCGCCCACACCTCGAAGCCTTCGAGGCGGAGCATCCGCGCGAATAGTTCTGTAACGCTGACGTCATCGTCCACGATCAGGACGCGCGCGTTGGGGGTAGTGGCCTCTCGCGACGGCACTGGCCCCATTGTCGTGCCGGGATGCGGAAGCGTCAAGCCATTCGAGCAGGGCGAGAGACCTAATGGTTTGGGTGGCTGTGGCTTTCATGCTATATTCTGGCGCTTCTGTCGGCATGAGCCGGCCCTTGGTCTTCCCGTATTTACACGTACCCGGCACGAAGGCGGTGGCGTGTACCCGCGTCGGAGGTTCTGTTGAGCCCCATCCTCGTGCGGCCTGTGCGCGAGCAGCTCGAGCACGATCGGGTCATCCGTCTGCTTCAGGCAAAGTACAAGAGAAAGTTCGACGTCGCCATCAATCCCGGCAACGAGCAGACGGCGCCGGTTGGCCCTCCTGCGTCTCCGTGGTACCCCGACCTCGTTTTGCAGTCTGGTGAGCGGACGAAGAAATTGCTTGGAGTGGTCGAGGTCGAGACTGCCGAGTCCTTGAACAACCTCGAGGCGATGTCGCAGTGGGTCACCTTCTCGAAGCTGCGCGTGCCCTTTCACCTCTATGTCCCGGCGTCGGGTGTCGACAGCGCGAGACGGCTGTGTTCGGATCTCCAGGTCCAGGCGGCCGAGATCTGGGCGTACCACTCGATTGGTGAGCAGATCCGATTCACGCTCGTGTCACGGACCCAGGGTCCGGAGCGACCGCGTGAGCCAGCGCCTCCCCGTGCGCCCGCCGCTCCCCGCGCACCCGCTCCGGCGCGCGCTGCGGCACCGGCACCGGTGAGCCGACCGAAGACCGCCCCTGTGGCGGCGGCACGTCCGGCACGGCGCGCAGGCGCGGCCAATGCTTCGAAATCCCGGACCGTAGTCGCGAAGAAGAAGACCGCTGACATCCGCAGGGCCACGAAGAAACCGGCCGCGCGCCAGTCCGCTCCGTCAAGGCCGCAGAAGCGCAAGTAAGGCGCTGTGCCGTTCCTGCGTGTGATCCGTGACAAGCGTGGTTATGAGACCACGTATCTGATGCACCTCTATCGCGAGGGTCATCGTCAACGCTCGCGCATCCTGTACGTGTTTCGCTCCCCCGGGGGCGTGCGTGTCGGGCGTACGGCGCTCGACCCCGAGGTCCTTCGCGAAATCGAAACGCAGTATCCCGACATCGCCTTCGACTGGAAGGACGTCCGCGAACATCAGCAGCACATCGAGATGTCGGTCGAGCCCCGGCGGCGAAGGCCGCCGAAGCGCGAAGACACGGTGGCCGTGGCCGATGAGGTCGTGCTACCGACGCCGATACCTCCATCGCCGGCGCCATCCGCAGGACCTGTGCCGGCAGTCATCGAAGGTGTGACCCCGGACGATCAGATCGCGTTTCTCGGCAAGTGGTACGCGATCGTCCGCGAACGCGTCCCGCGTCGCACGTCAGATCCCGTCAGGCAGGAAGCGCTGCTGGCGCTCGCCGAGCGACTCAATCCCTCGGCGTGGACCGACGCTGACCAGATCGCCGTCGGACTGCAGCAGGCGGCCGAAGCGCTCGAACGCTTGTCACGGGTCTTCGCACGACGTCGGCGTGCCCGTCGTCGTTCCGGCGCGCCACGTTCATCGCCTGGTCCCACGCAATCCGACGCGTGAACGACGTAATCGAAAGGGTCGTGCTTGCACTGGCCGAACTCGGGCCGTGGGCACCCGTGTTGTTCATCCTGGCCTACATCGCGGCCGCGGTGACACTGGCGCCTGCGTTCCTCCTCACCCTGGCCGCGGGCGCCGTATTCGGTCTCTGGCGCGGAACAGTGCTCGTGTACATCGGTGCGGTGCTCGGTTCGTCGGCTGTGTTCGCGATCGCCTCGCCACTGTCTCGTTCCAGGTTTCTGCGATGGCTCGACCGCGATCCACGCGTGGCCGCCGTCCGCAGCGCGGTCGTGGGCGAGGGCGTGTGGGTGATGTTCCTTCTGCGGTTGTCGCCGGTCGTCCCGTTCGTCCTGCTGAACTATGCGCTCGCCTTGAGCGGGGTGAGGTATCGAGACTTTCTCATTGCGTCGGTCGGGATGTTCCCGGCGATCGTCATGTATGTCTACTACGGCAAGGTTGCCGGTGACGTCGCCAAGCTCGCGGCCGGCATCACGCCACCCAGAGGACCGGAGTACTACGTGCTGCTGGTCGTCGGGCTGGTCGCCACGATTGTTGCGACGACCGCGGTCACGCGGGCCGCGCGACGGGCGATGAAGAACACGTCAGGCTCACGCACCGCGGAGGAGTGACTCGAGTTCCTCAGGGTGCGCCGCGCGCAGGATCGCGTCTGCGCGATCGAGGCCGCCGCCGTGGACCAGGCGGGCGAGCGATTCCTCCATCGTGAACGAACCCGACTTCCGCGTGATAGTGATCTCCTGGTTCAGGTGCTGAAGCGCGTTCTTGCGAATGTGCTGCCTGGCGCCGTAGCTCACGACCAGCAGTTCTGCGATCGGCGCCAGCGTTCCGCTTCGCGTCGGCACGAGCGACTGGGTCAGCACCGCCGCCAGAGCCATGGCGAGTTCCTGTCTCACCGCGCTCTGCCGTTCTACGGGAAAGCCATCGGCGATGCGCGAGACGGCGGCAGCGGCATCGGTCGCATGCACGGTCGCGAGGACCACGTGCCCGGTCTCGGCTGCCGCCAGAGCGATCCGCATCGTCTCGGGATCGCGCAGTTCGCCGACCACGATCACATCCGGAGCCTGGCGCAGCGCGGCACGCAGTGCTGTTGGAAAGTCCGGAGCGTCGATGCCGATCTCGACCTGTTCGATCACGCTGCGCCCGTGTGTGTGTTCGTACTCGATCGGGTCTTCGACGGTCACGATGTGGCGCGAATGCCGCGCGTTGATCTCGGCCACCAGCGCGGCGAGTGTCGTCGTTTTTCCCGAACCGGTCGGTCCGCAGACGAGGACGAGGCCGCGTGGCAGTTCGGCCAGGAACGAGACGTCGTGGGTGAAGTGCAGATCCGGGAGGCGCGGAACGCGCGTCGGCAGGGCCCGAATGGCGGCAGCCGCACGTCCGCGTTCGCGATGAAGGTTCATGCGAAAGCGCCCGAGGCCCTTGAACGTGAACCCGAGATCGATCGCCTCGCCGTCTCGATAGCGCTCACGAAGCCGCGAAGGAACAATGGGAGAGACAGCGCCTTCGATATCCTCGCTGCTCAGCGTTTCGCCATGCAGTCGCGACATCTGCCCCTTGACGCGCGCAAGCGGAGGCAGTCCCGCGACCAGAAGCAGATCGCTTCCGTCCTGGGCACGAACCTGACGCAGCCAGTCTCCGAGTTCGAGGGTGTCACCGGTCACCGGCGCCGACCGGCTGGGGCCGAGCTCGTGCAGCTCCGAGACGAGCCGGTCCAGATCGTCGACGCGGTGGTTGCGCGGGTCGGACATGTCGTTCCAGGATCTTCACGAGCGCGCGACGAAACGTTGCTCGATGGCGATGATCTTGTTCAGCCGACGTTGATGCCGCTCTTCCCCTGAGAAGCTGGCCTTGAGGAACGCTTCGACGATCTCGCACGCCAGGGCTGCACCGATCACGCGCGCGCCGATGCAGAGGACGTTCATGTCGTCGTGTTCGACCGCCTGGTGCGCCGTATAGGTGTCGTGGCACACGGCTGCCCGAATGCCGGGGAACTTGTTGGCGGCAATCGACACCCCGGCGCCGCTGCCGCAGACGATGACGCCGCGTTTGACCTGCCCCTCGAACATCGCTTCGGCGACCGCCTCGGCAGAGTCTGGATAGTCGACCGGGGCCGTCGAATGAGTGCCCAGATCGATGACTTCATGGCCCTGCCGCGTCAGATGTGCGCCCAATTGCTGTTTGAGCTCGAAACCGGCGTGATCGGCGCTGAGTGCAATTCTCATGGGTTCTCAAGAGTACAACGGCCGAAACACCGGCGCCGTCGTCAAATAAAGCGCGGCGGAGTATACTTTCACCCATGCGAAATGTCGCTAAGTTCTTGATCGTCGGCGTGTTCGCAGTCATCGCGACGACGTGGTCCCCACTCCAGACGCCGGTCGCGGAGGCTCAAGCCCCGGCGCCCGCACAGGCGCCTCCACAGGACGCGACGCCGGCGCCAGGCCAGCCGACGTTCCGTGTCAGCGTCGACCTCGTCACGACGGATGTGATCGTGCGCGATCAACGAAGTGACCAGTTCGTCGCCGACTTGAAGCCAGAAGAGTTCGAGGTCTACGAAGACGGCGTCAAGCAGCAGATCGTCTCGCTGGTGCTGACGCACGGCGGGCGTGTCTACAACACGCTGACGCCGCCTCCCGCCCCGGTGCAGGAGGGCATCATTCTGCCGACGAACCGGCCGACCAACGACGCGGCCGGCCGCGTGTTCCTGATCTTCATCGACGATATGCACCTGGACTTCCGCAGCACACCCCGCACACGCGATCTGATCAAGCGGATGCTCAGGCTCCTGATCCACGAAGGCGACATGTTCGGGATCGTGACGACGGGTTACTCATCGATTTCCGAACAGCTCACCTACGACCGGCAAGTCCTTGATTCCGCGATTTCGCGCGTGACCGGCGGCGGGTTGAAAGCAAAGGAGATCATCGAAGGCATGCAGGGCTCGCAGGGCCCGACCGAATTGCGGCACCGCGCGCACGTCGCGTTCTCGACTGCCTACGATCTGATGCGGAACCTGGAGAAGCTGCAGAATCGACGGAAAGCGGTCATCTACATCAGCAGCGGCTACGACTTCAACCCGTTCGAGACATCGCGTCTCGAAGAGCAGGCGCGCCGGATGCACGTCGAAACCGCCGACCTCCAGAGCGACCCGTTCTATCGCACGCAGCAAAGCTCTCAGCTGCTCGCCGAAGCGGACCTCGTTCGTGAGCTCGCAGAGTTGACGCGCGCAGCCAACCGCGCCAACGCGACGATCTACACGATCGATCCTCGCGGGTTGATAGCCGGTCAGGATCTCGACGACGAGGTACCGACGCAGGAGTGGAACGCCTACGTGCGCGACACCCAGGACAGCCTCAGGGTGCTCGCCGAGGAGACCGGCGGAATTGCCGTCGTCAACCAGAACGACTTCGATAAGGCGTTGAAGCGGATCGATAACGAGACGAGCGATTACTACGTCCTCGGTTACTACTCATCGAACCCCGATCCGCTCAAGCGGCGGCGCCGGGTGGAAGTCAAGACGACGAGAGAGAACCTGAACGTCTGGTCACGCGGCGAATACACGCTGAGGCC
>JAICEG010000182.1 GCA_025924295.1 Vicinamibacteria bacterium | reverse complement strand
TGGCCTTGATCTCGCCGACCTTCTCATTCAGGAGGACACTGACGTCCTTCTTGCCGTCGAGAATGTCCTGCCGCGCCTCGCGCGTGCAGGTGGGGCAGAGCGAGTCGGTCTCACGCGGCCACCCAAGTGGCGGCTTGGTCTTCTGATACGACTTGAGCAGCGGCTTGTCCGACCAGCGCGGGATGAACGAGGGGTTCTGCTTGATCTTGTTGGCAGTCGAAAACACCTGCCAGACTCCGTTGGCGGCAATCGACAGACCCTTCTCGACGTACTTCATCGGCGCGTGCATCAGCGGCTCCTCTAGTTGCTGGCTCTTGGCTCCGTAGGCCGGGTCTGTCATGCAGACCCGGCAATATCTGGCGGGTCCACGCAACAGGACCCGCCTACACGGCGTGGGCGGGGTCCCAGTCCCGGCCGGTGGGCCGGAACGTCGAGGTCATCATACGAAAAACCTGACAGATTCAGGCCGTTTTTCAGCGGATTGGCGTTTATGGGCCGTGGGCGGGCCGGAGAGGGAGTCGACTGGCATATCCGATTTAAACGGTCTTGTATGTTGAAATCGGATTGATAATCTCAGATCATTGTATTTCCGTTATGCAGTGATTCCCCTCAAAATGTGCCGACCATGTCAAATCCGGGAATGCTGTTTCCGCCCCCCGCGCAAGGTCTGTACAACCCTGCCGCCGAACACGACGCATGCGGTGTCGGCTTCGTTGTGCACATCAAGGGGGTTCGCTCCCATGACATCGTCCAGAAGGCGCTGCAGGTCCTCGTCAACCTGGAACATCGCGGCGCGTGTGGGTGTGAAGAGAATACCGGTGACGGTGCCGGCATCCTCGTTCAGATGCCTGACGCCTTCCTGCGGACCTGTGCCCCGGCGCCGCTGCCAGCCGCCGGCGAATATGGCGCGGGACTCGTATTTCTGCCGCATGACGAGTCCGACCGGAATCGCATCAAGGATCTGATCGCCAGGATCGTCGACGAGGAAGGACAGCGTCTCCTCGGGTGGCGAGATGTCCCGACGGAGAACGGTCTCGTCGGCCCGAGCGCTCGCGCCACGCAGCCGGTCTTTCAGCACGTCTTCATCGCGGCCAGTGTCGACGCGGCGCGCGATCGCAGCGTCTTCGAACGCAAGCTCTACGTGATCCGCAAGCGGGTCGAGCACGCCGTCGACACGGTGAAGGTCAACCCGCTCTCGCGCCGGTTCTTCTATATCGTCAGCCTGTCGGCGAATACGTTGACGTACAAGGGCATGCTGACGGCGCGTCAGCTGGCACCGATGTTCCCCGACCTCGGGAACCCCGAGCTGACATCCGCGCTGGCGCTGGTGCATCAGCGCTTCAGCACCAACACGTTCCCGTCGTGGCCGCTCGCGCACCCGTACCGCCTCATCGCCCACAACGGCGAGATCAACACGCTGCGCGGCAACATCAACTGGATGAGAGCGCGCCAGGGGCTGCTCGAGAGTCAGCTGTTCGGCGACGATCTCAAGAAGCTGCTTCCGATCATTCGCGAAGGCGGCAGCGATACCGCCACCTTCGACAACGTCCTCGAGCTCCTCGTGCGCGCGGGCCGTTCGCTGCCGCACGCCATCCTGATGATGATCCCCGAGCCCTGGAGCGGGAACGAGGAGATGGCGCCCGACCGGAAAGCGTTCTACGAGTACCACTCGTCGCTGATGGAGCCGTGGGACGGACCGGCGTCGATTGCCTTCACGGACGGCACGATGATCGGCGCCGTGCTCGATCGCAACGGACTGCGGCCGTCGCGCTACTACGTCACCAAGGACGACCTGGTCATCATGGCGTCGGAAGTCGGTGTGCTCGACGTGCCGCCGGAGAACGTTCTCGTCAAGGGGCGCCTCCAGCCCGGGCGCATCTTCCTGGTCGACACCGCCAAGCAGCGCATCGTTGACGACGACGAGATCAAGCAGGAGCTGGCGGCGGAGCACCCGTACCGGGAGTGGCTGAACGAGCATCTGATCGACATCGACGATCTGCCCGCGGCGCGTGCGGTGGAACCCGACCACGCGACAGTGCTGAAGCGGCAGCTCGCGTTCGGGTACACGCAGGAGGACCTCCGCGTCCTCATCGGCCCGATGGCGGCGGCAGGTGAGGAGCCGGTGGGATCGATGGGGACCGACACGTCGCTGGCGGTCCTGTCGGAGCGTCCCCGTGTGCTCTTCGACTACTTCAAGCAGCTCTTTGCGCAGGTGACGAACCCGCCGCTCGACGCCATTCGCGAGGAGCTCGTTACCTCGATGGGCTCGACGATCGGCCCGGAGCGGAACCTGCTGAACCCCGAGCCGCAGTCGTGCGAGCAGATCACCATCAAGTACCCGATCATCCACAACGAGCACGTCGCGAAGCTGCGCCATCTCGCGCCCGACTCGCCGTTCCGCTCGACGACGCTCGCGATGCTGTTCGACCCGGAGAAGGGCGGCTCCGGACTCGAGCAGGCGATGAACGAGTTGTGCCAGCAGGTGAGCGAAGCGGTCGCCGAGGGCTACAACATCCTCATCCTCTCCGATCGCGGCCACGGAGCGCGCCGGGCGCCGATCCCCAGCCTGATGGCGACCGCAGGCGTGCACCATCATCTCGTCCGCGAAGGGACACGCACGCGCTGCGCGCTCGTCGTCGAGTGTGGTGATGCGCGCGAAGTGCACCACGTCTCGCTGCTCATGGGCTACGGCGCGGGTGTCGTCAACCCCTACCTGGCGTTCGAGACGATTGACGACATGATCCGGCAGGGGATGCTGGTCGGGACGTCGCGCGACGAGGCGGTGGCGAAGTACATCAAGTCGCTCAACAAGGGCATCCTCAAGGTGATGTCCAAGATGGGCATCTCCACGCTGGCCAGCTATTGCGGTGCGCAGATATTCGAGGCGATCGGCCTCAGCCAGGAATACATCGACAGGTACTTCACGCACACGACCTCACGAGTGAGCGGCGTCGGCATCGACGTCATCGCGGAGGAAGTGCGGCTGCGTCACGAGCGCGCCTACGGCCGCCGGCCCGCTGGTGTGTCCGACCTCGACGCGGGCGGGGAGTACCAGTGGCGCCGCGATGGCGAGTACCACCTGTTCAACCCCGACACGGTGTTCAAGCTTCAGCACGCGACGCGAAGCGGCCAATACAAGATCTTCAAGGAATACACGCGCGCAGTGAACGCACAGCACGAAAAGCGCGCGACGCTGCGTGGTCTGTTCCGTTTCAAGCCGGCAGGCCCGCCCGTCACGATCGGCGAGGTCGAGTCGGTCGAGCAGATCGTCAAGCGGTTCGCGACCGGCGCGATGTCCTACGGGTCGATCAGCAAGGAAGCGCACGAGACGCTCGCCATCGCGATGAATCGCCTGGGCGGGCGATCCAACACGGGCGAAGGCGGCGAGGACTCCGAGCGATTCCTGCCGATGGCCAACGGCGATTCGAAGCGCAGCGCGATCAAGCAGGTCGCATCGGGCCGATTCGGTGTGACGAGTGAATATCTCGTCAACTCCGACGAGTTGCAGATCAAGATGGCGCAGGGCGCCAAGCCAGGTGAGGGCGGTCAGCTTCCCGGGCACAAGGTCTATCCGTGGATCGCCAAGGTCCGGCACTCGACGCCGGGTGTGGGCCTGATCTCGCCGCCGCCCCATCACGACATCTATTCGATCGAGGACCTGGCGCAGCTGATCTTCGACCTGAAGAACTCGAATCCGCGTGCGCGGATCTCGGTCAAGCTCGTTGCGGAAGGTGGCGTCGGCACGGTCGCGGCCGGCGTGGCGAAGGCGCACTCCGACGTCGTGCTGATCTCGGGCCACGATGGCGGTACCGGCGCGTCGCCCCTCACCAGCCTCAAGCACGCCGGGCTGCCATGGGAACTCGGGCTGGCGGAAACGCAGCAGGTCCTCGTGCTCAACAAGCTGCGCGACCGGATCGTCGTGCAGGTTGACGGTCAGATGAAGACCGGCCGTGACGTCGTGATTGGCGCGCTTCTCGGTGCCGAGGAATTCGGGTTTGCCACCGCGCCACTCGTGGTCATGGGCTGCATCATGATGCGCGTGTGCCACCTGAACACGTGCCCGGTCGGCATCGCCACGCAGGATCCCGAGCTGCGGAAGAAGTTCAGCGGCAGTCCCGAGATGGTCGAGAACTTCTTCCGCTTCATCGCGGAGGAGGTTCGCGAGCTGATGGCGGAACTCGGGTTCCGAACGATCGACGAGATGATCGGCCGCGCCGACTGTCTCGACGTCGAACGCGCGGTCCATCACTGGAAGGCCAAGGGCCTCGACCTGACGCCGCTGCTGCATCAGCCGAACCTGCCCGCGTCGGTGGCGCGGCGTCGAGTGCGTGCGCAGGACCATGGGCTTGCGGCCACCCTCGACAACGATCTGATCAGGGCGGCCATGCCGGCGCTCGAGCACAGGACCCCGGTCGACCTGACGGCATACATCCGCAACGCGGACCGTACGGTCGGCACCATGCTGGGCTCCGAGGTCACCAGGCGCTACGGCGCAGCCGGTCTGCCCGCTGACACGATTCGAATCATGTTCACCGGATCTGCCGGCCAGAGCTTTGGTGCGTTCGTACCAGCCGGTATGACGATGCGACTCGTGGGCGACGCCAATGACGGGTTTGGCAAGGGGCTGTCGGGTGGACGGCTGATCGTTCATCCACCGGCGCTCTCGGCGTTCAAGTCGGAGGACAACATCGTCATCGGCAACGTGGCGTTCTATGGCGCGACGGCCGGTGAGGGCTACGTCCGCGGCGTGGCCGGAGAGCGTTTCTGCGTCCGTAACAGCGGCGCGACGGTCGTGGTCGAAGGCGTCGGCGATCATGGCTGCGAGTACATGACCGGGGGCCGCGTGGTCGTGCTCGGCCGGACCGGGCGTAATTTTGCTGCCGGCATGAGCGGTGGAATCGCCTACGTCCTGGATCTCGAGGAACGCTTCAATCGTCGTTGTAACAAAGAGATGGTGGATTTCGAGTTGCTCGAGGAGGACGACATCAGCTTCCTCCGCGTCGCCATCATGAAGCACATCACCTATACGGGAAGCCTGCACGCCGAACGGTTGCTGTCGGAGTTTGCGGCCATACGCGGGCACTTCGTGAAGGTGATGCCGCGCGATTACAAACGGGCGCTGGCCGAGCAGGCGAAGCGTCGAAGCGAGGAGCAGGAACTGCTCGTCGAGCAACTGGTGGTCAAGAGCGTCGTGACGTCGTCGTCAGGTGCGGGAACGGCTGTCCATGGGTAAGGCGACGGGCTTCATTGAGATCCAGCGCAAGAAGCATCCCTCACGTCCGATCGCCGAGCGCGTTCACGACTGGCGTGAGGTCTACCTGCCCTACCCGCCGGGGGAGCTCGGGAAGCAGGGCGCGCGCTGCATGGACTGCGGGATCCCCTTCTGCCATCAGGGGTGTCCGCTCGGCAATCTGATCCCGGACTGGAACGACCTCGTCTATCGCGACCGGTGGCAGGCGGCGATCGATCGCCTGCACACAACGAACAACTTTCCCGAGTTCACCGGCAAGTTGTGCCCGGCACCGTGCGAAGGCGCGTGCGTCCTCGGCATCAACGACAATCCCGTGACCATCAAGTCGATCGAAGCGTCGATCATCGATCGAGCGTGGGACGAGGGATGGATCAAGGCGCGCACGCCGGCGACGAGCACCTTCAAGCGCGTGGCGATCGTCGGCTCGGGACCGGCCGGCCTGGCTGCGGCAGACCAGCTGAATTGCGCGGGACACTCGGTCACGGTCTTCGAGAAGTCGGACCGGATCGGCGGCCTGCTGCGCTACGGGATCCCCGAGTTCAAGATGGAGAAGCGCTTCCTCGATCGGCGCCTGGCGATGATGGAAGCGGAAGGGGTCGTGTTCCGCACCGGGGTCAACGTCGGCGTCGATGTCCCTGCGGCCCGGCTGGTCTCCGACTACGACGCGGTGCTACTCGCCGGCGGTGCGGGTCAGCCGCGCGATCTGCCGGTTCCCGGGCGTGAGCTCAAAGGTATTCACTTCGCGATGGAATACCTGACGCTGCAGAATCGACGCTGCGAGGGAGACCAGATACCAGAGCGCGAGTTCATCACCGCCAGGGACAAGCACGTGATCATCATCGGCGGGGGTGACACGGGCGCCGATTGCCTCGGCACCGCACACCGGCAGGATGCACGGTCGGTCACTCAGCTCGAGTTGATGGATCGTCCTCCCGATGCGCGTGCCGTCGACAATCCGTGGCCGACCTGGCCGCAGATCTTTCGCGTGTCCTCGGCGCACGAAGAAGGCGGTGAGCGACTCTATTCCGTCTCGACAGAGCGCTTCTCCGGTGACGATACGGGTCACGTGCGCGCGCTTCACGCGGTCAAGGTCGAGATGGTCAAGAAGGACGGTCGCGTCCAGTTCGTGCCCGTCCCGGGGAGCGAGTTCGAGATCCCCGCAGATCTCGTCCTGCTGGCGATGGGGTTCGTGGGGCCTGAGCGTCCCGGGCTTCTCGAGAGTCTGGGTGTGAAGCTGACCGACCGTGGGAACGTTGCGCGCGACGAATGGTGGATGACCAGCGTGCCCAGCGTCTTCACGGCTGGTGACATGCAGCGCGGACAATCGCTTATCGTGTGGGCGATTGCGGAAGGGCGCAGCGCCGCGCGCGCGATCGATCACTACCTCATGGGCGAGTCGCAGCTTCCCGCGCCGCTCGCGTAGGCTCGCGTGGGGCGGGTCCTGGCTGATGGACCCGCCTGGAGCCCGCCGCTACACTGCTCGCGGAGCAAGAAACATGTTCAAGGTCACACACGCGATGGTTCTCGCGCTGGCCGTCGTCATGACGGCATCATGCGGGCCCGCTGCCGCTCAGAACGACGCGACTACCGCGATCCCGGCCGCGCTGAAGGCGAGCGCGGACGCATGGAACGCTGCCGATCTCGCCGGCCACATACGCGACTACGCCGACTCCGCGACGTTCATGGGAGGAAACGGTCCCATCCAGGGGCGCGATCGCGTGGGTGCGGCGCTGGCGAAGTCGTTCTGGCGTGACGGCAAGCCGAAGCAGCAGCTGTCGTTCGATCGCATCGAGGTGCGACCGCTGGGCGACCGGCATGCGCTGGTCACCGGGCACTTCCTCCTGACCGGAGGCGGCGAGGCGGACAAGAGCGGCTGGTTCAGCCTCACCTACGAGAAGACCACATCAGGCTGGCTGATCCTGCACGATCACTCGAGCTGATTGCGATGACGGTCCGGCTGCCACCTTCGCCGCTGGCGCGGCTCCGGCGGCCAGGGAAGCCGGACACTTACTGCTGCCGATCGAGCGCCCCTTCGTGGTGGAACACGTACTCGCCAATCACGTGTTCGCCCGGCGAGCCGGCGGCACCACCGCGAAGCGTCAATCGCATCGGACCGTTCGGCGCACTTCGTACGAGAGCCGCCGGCAGTGCCAGGAGAATCTCGGTGGCGCCTTCGCGCACAGGCACGTCGGTGATTCGTTGCCAGTCCTCACCGGTCGGCAGCCGCATGTCCGCATCAACGGATGCGAAGCCGCGGAAATCGCCGCGTAGCCGCGTGACCAGCACGTCGTCATCGGCCCATACCGCGCAGCGCAGCGATTCACCCGGGCCGAGCGAATACGACCTCACGCGAACGCCCTCGCGCGCCAGCCGATTCAGCACCGCGTCCGTCACGACGGCCTGAACGCCACCCGATCGCACGAGATCGCCGATGGCGGAACGCAGCTGGTCGGTCTCCTCCAGCAACCGCGCGCAGCGCTCGCACTCGAAGACGTGCGTCTCGATTCGCTCGATATCGGGGGTCGCCGTGTCAGAGGCCCAGTAATCGGCCAGCTCACCGAAGGACAGGCAGGACGTCTGCAGCGTGGTCATGACACCCTCCGTGCCTCGATGCAGTCGCGCATCGACGCCAGAGCGCGATGGCGGGAGACGCGAATGGCGCCCGCCGTCGTCCCGAGCGCATCGGCGATCTCATTCGTCGACCTCTCGGCATAAAACGTGAGCAGCAGGATCGTCCTGTCGCGTTCGCGAATCGCCGCCAGGCACGGAGCGATGCGATCGCTGTCGAGCGTTGCCTCGCGGCTCGCCTCGACCACCGCATCTCGCTCATCGAAGCGTGCGTGCAGTGCCGCACGGCGGCGTTCGCCACGTCTCTGGCTGCTCGTCATCATCCGGCTGGTGCCGAGCACGAACGATGCGATCTGATCCGGATCGCGCACCTCGCCGGCGCGCAGTCGCGTGATCACGACGAGTATGACCTGTTGCGCGAGATCCTCGGCCGCATCTCGATCCGTGAGGTGCTTGACGCCATACAGCCGGATGCGTGGTGCGAACCGCCGGTACAACTCGGTTTCAGCTGCCGTCGCCGTGCCGGCATCTGCGGCGGCGATCTCGCGAGCGAGAACACCGTCGGCACACGTGGCAAGTGCAAGGGGAGAGGAGCGCATCACGCGGCTAACGTACTGCCGCGCGTAAAACACGTCAATCGCCACCGCGGCTCCGCCCTGAATCCGGCTGTTCACATGCCCCTCGAGTCGTTCGTTCAGGCGTGCGCTACCGATCCGCTGCGGGGGCCAATCCGAGCAGCCGTTCCATGACGTCGCCCGCTGCACGGAGCGCTCCGGCGCCGTCACCCTCGTAGGCGGAACCGTGCATCGCCGCCAGTAGTCGTGGCTCGAGCCGCACCAGCGTTTCGAGCCGCTGGCGCGTCTGTGGCGTGAACGGCATGTAGTCCATCAGGACCGGATGTGCCTGCATCCTCGCGATCGCCTCTCCGTACCGGTCGACGACGTCAGCGCGGGTGATTGCCTCTCGCTGTCCGAATTGGTGGAACAGGTCCGAGCAGAACAGCACACGATCCTCTTCTTCGAAAAGCATCCCCGCGTCCCATCCGTGTGGAAGATGAGGCGTGGGCACCCACCGGAACCGGTGACGTCCGGTCGCAAGCACGTCTCCCGGCGCGAGCGCGAGCGGTGGTCGTATCGAATAGTCCGTGATGTTGACGAGTGCGCCGACCTGGCCGCACGCGGGACGTGCGTTCGGCGCGCGAGCCAGCCACTCGTTCAGCGCGCCGCATTCGTCCACCTCGAAGTGGCTCCAACTGATCCAGCGGAGCGAAGACGGGTCGATCAGTTGTCCAAGCGCATCCCACAGGGCCGGAAACATGTGCCGCGTACCTGTGTGAAACAGCAGCGGCTCCTCGTCTTTGACGAGGAAATGATTGAACTGCATGTCGAGCTCCGGAACGTGTAGGCAGATCCGGTACAAGTCACGGGCGATTTCATCAATCTGGGCCACGGGCGCCTCCTGATGTGTCTCTGCTGAGGAAGTGTCCCGAGATTGACAGGTGTTACAGGACGAGTAGCTGGCTCAGTTCGTGCGGACTACACCTGCACTCGTCCTTCCTACACGACTCGACTGCGAGCGACGAAGGTGGCGCGTTGCTACGCGCGCGCACCGTCCGTGGCACCTCTCCTGCAGCCCCGCCCCGCAGCCGCCTCGTTGCGGCAACACC
>JAICEG010000181.1 GCA_025924295.1 Vicinamibacteria bacterium | reverse complement strand
CATCGTCGAGCAGGTGGCGACCGAAGGGCACATGGACGCGCTGACGATCGCCGACACGATGGGCGTGTGCACGCCGGACGCGGTGTCGCACGTCGTGAAGAAGGTGATCGAGCGACTCAAGAAGCCGGTCGAGATTCACTGCCACCAGGACTTCGGCCTCGGTGTGGCCAACACGGTCGCGGCGCTCGCAGCGGGCGCGTCAGTGGCACACACGACGATCACCGGTCTCGGCGAGCGCGCGGGCAACGTGCCGATGGAAGATGTCGTGATGTCGCTGCTGTGCCTCCACGGCGTGAACCTCGGGATCAAGACCGAGAACTTCGTCGACGTGTCGCGCTTCGTGATGGACCTCGCCAGGGTCACGCAGCCGCCGAACCGCCCCATCGTCGGTGACAAGCTCTACGAGATCGAGTCGGGCATCATCGCCGGCTGGTTCCGCCTGGCGCGCAAGGATCATCCGCTGGAGTACGTCCCGTTCGCGCCAGAACTCGTGGGTCAGAAGCCGGTGAACATCGTGCTCGGCAAGAACAGCGGACCGCCCTCGATGGAAGAGTGGTGCGAGAAGCTGGGCGTGAAGGCCACCGACGAAGAGCGCATGGCCATGCTGCAGCAGGTGAAGGCGAAGTCGTTCGAGAAGAAAGATCTGCTGACGCCCGACGAGTTCAAGGAAATCGTCGATCGCGTGATGCAGAAGACGCCCGCATCCACGTAATTCCCGACTATCGCTCGCCAACTCCCGATTTCCAACTCCCAAACGCAATTTGGGAGTTGGAGGTTGGGCGTTGGGAGTTGAAACTACCAGGCAAACTCCGCATTCAAACGGAACACGCGCGGGTTCATATATGTCGACGGCGATTGCCAGCCCGGCGCGTTCGGCACGAACGTCGGGTTGAATGCGAGCGTCACGTTGTTGTTCAACAGGTTGTAGATGTCCACGCCTGCTGTCAGCCGCTGCCCTCCGAGACGGATGATCTTCTTCGCCGAAAAGTCCCACTGACGGATGCGATCGCCATACAACTCCCCGGGAGCAAGCAGATCGATGGTGATGGGAGGCGTGGCTGTCAGCGGACGTCCAATCTGCGCGGCCGCGTTCGCCATGTCCTCCGCCGTCAGCGTGTAGTCCGCCGAGAGCGAGCCGAGCTGGTCGATTGAGACGTTCGGCTTGTCCTGGAAGACCGAGCTGACGTTCACGTCGATGCGAGGAATCGTATAGGTCACCAGCGCGTTGAACGACGTCTGCCACGGCGACTCCTGGTGACAGAAGGGCAGCGTCAGCAGGCTGGTGCCGAACGCCACGGTCGCCTCGGGGACTGCCGAGCGGATGGCACAGAAGTCATTGGTGACCTTGCCCGTGCTGGTCCCGCCCTGGAATGTCACGCCCCTGACGTTGCGGACGTTGAACGTCGCGTCCACGCCGTTGAACAGGCGGGTGTCGTCTCCGACTTTCTCGGTGGACTGAACCAGCAGGTCCGACTGACCGAAGACGTCCGGGTTGATGTCGTAGAGCGGGCCGACCGGGTAGCCACCGCCACCTGGGAGACGCGGATCACGCGGTGCCGTGATCGTGTACGACGCCATGTTCGCCGGCGAGACGGCAAGATTGTCCGTCGTCGTGCCGGCGGTGGTGAACATCGTGAAGGATCGCCGGTAGTACCCGACTTCCACTGATGCGCGCGGGATGATCTCCTGCTGGATCGACACTCCGAACGCCCAGTCGGACGGACGTCTGCCCCAGCCGGAGAACAGTTCCGGATCGAACCTCGCGCCCACTGGTTGGTTCGAGCCGAACTGCAGGTTGTCGATCTGTCCGCATTCGCCGTTCGCCAGCGGATTGGTCAGGGCGCAATCGGGCGTGTTGTTGAAGTTCGCATCGAACCAGCCCCGTGAGACGCACGGGTTGTTCACGCCGCCGAATCCCGAACACAGGCCGCCACCGAATGGGATCCGCAGTGTCGGATTGGAGTTGTAGGCCATGTTGCTGACACTGGCACCCTCCAGGTACTTCCCGAGGTTGATCTTGAGCGCCGTCTTGCCGGTGCCGAACACGTCGAACGAGGCGCCCATGCGCGGTGTGACGTCGTTGTAGCCGGTGACGCCATCAGTGCGCGCGAACGTCGCGCCCGGGAAGAACCGGCTTGCGGGCACGACCTGTTCGGGAAACCAGCTCGACGGGTGGTCGTAGCGCAGGGCGCCCTGGAGCGTCAGCCGTTTGATCGTCCATTGATCCTGCGCGTAAAACGACGTTTGCCTGGCGCGCGCGTTCACGACGTACGGGTTGATGTACTGCTGAACGGAGAGTGGAAAGAAGTCGAGGCCGGGAAGCGAGACGACCTGATAACCCAGGCTCTGGCTGTTGACGTGCATCTCGCGGTCGTCGCTCCAGAGGTTCCCTTGATAGCCGAACTTCATGCTGTGCGAACCGGTGATGTAGGACGCCGTGGCCTGCCACGTCGAACCGCGGGTCTTGTTGTTCAACCAGCTTTGCGAGCGGTAGCGCATGGCCGACGTGACGGTCGGTGTAATCGCCTGCGCGAAGTTCACCACCTGCACGAGATCGCGCGTCGGGTTGGGATCGAGCTCACGGCCGCCCCACTGGTAATACGTCGTGCCGAAGCCGGCTTCGAGGAGCAGCTTGCTGGTGAGCGGAGAGCTCCAGCGTGCCTGCTGGATGCGCTGCGGGCTGAACTCTCCATGACCGTCGGCTTCTGGCGCGGTGGGGAAGATGAAACCCGGCGAACCGGTGAGCGACGTCGTACCGGAGCAGTTACGGCAGACGGGCTGCTCGTCCCACGAGAACGTGAACTTGTTGCGCTGGGAAGCCTGCCACGTGATCCGTGGCGTGTAGTTCTCCCACGTGCGGTCTGAGAACGACGGTCTGTTCAAGTCAGGAGCGTACGTGAACGCGCTCGCATTGCCGGCGTTCTGGTTGTAGTAGACGTTCAGCGTGTTCTGCCGCTGCCCCTGCCAGCGCAGGCTCACGTAGTACCACAGCTTGTCTCTCACGATTGGACCACCGACAGCGGTGTTGACGTCGTAGACGTGGTACACGGGATTGGGCAGCGTGGCACCACGCGCCTGCAGTTCCTCGGTGAAGTTGTCCGACTGCATCCCTTCCGAGAAGCCGGAAACGAACGCCAGGCCCGAGAGTTGATTGCCGCCCTGCTTCGGGACGATGTTCATCGTGAGGCCGGCAGTCTCCAGTTCGCCAAGGCCGCCCGACGTGGTCATCGTCACTTCCGCCGCGTTGCCGATGTCGGCGGTGAAATTCGGTGGCTGGTTGCCGCCGGGCGGGTTGCTGATGTTCAGACCGTCGACGGTCAGGCGAGACTCGACACCGCGTCCGCCGTGAACCGGAAAGATTGCGAAGACGGGGCCGGTGTTCACATTGTTGTTGTTGGTCGTCACTCCTGGCACGGTGTTCAGCAGATAGCTGTAGCTCCGGACGCTCGGAAGTGCCCGAATCGTCTCGTTGTCGAGCGTGACCTCGCGCTTCGTGCTCTGCACATCGACCACCGGCGTCTCGCCGGTGACCGTGATCGTTTCCTGGACGCCTCCGACGCGCATTTCGGCGTCGACAGTGATGACACCCGATCCGCTCACGATCTGGTTCTCACGCCGTGTGGTCGCAAAGCCCGCGAGCGTGAATGTCACGGTGTAAGTACCGGGCTGGAGATTCTCGATGCGGTAACGGCCGGCGCCATCGGTGGTCGCAGTGCGGACCTTCTCGATCAGCGCAGGGCTTGCGGCTTCGACGGTGACACCAGGGAGCACCGCGCCGGTGTTGTCCCTGACGGCACCAGCGAGCGTGGTCTGTGCCGACGCTGTCGCGGGAGCCAGACACACCAGGGCGAGCAGCCCGAAAACTCTCAGCAAGACGCGCATACGTTCACCTCGAACGAGACGATAGAACAATCAGCGCGGCTGTGAAAGATCTCTCCTCATGGGTGGTGCTGCATTTCTGATCGCTCAGTAAGAGATCACTGAGCGCGGTACCGGGCTTCTTCGGCGTAGTAATCGGGGAACCCCACCGCCTGTTTCAGTTCCTCAAAGGTCATGATGCTGGCAGGTGTCTCTCCTCGTTGGAGGCTCACGAGCGCCGACCGCATGGCGGCGATCGACACGTTGAGCAGCGTCAGCGGATACACGGCGATCGCGTAGCCGATCTGCTCGAGACGCGACGGGGGCAGCAGCGGCGTCTTGCCACCCTCGATCAGGTTCGCCATCTTCGGTCCGTCCACTTCGACGCAGTAGCGTCGCATCTCCTCTTCGCTGACGGGCGCCTCGAGGAATGTGATGTCGGCGCCGAGCGCCCTGAACGCCTGGCAGCGTGCGATCGCCTCGTCCAGGCCATGGATCGCGCGGGCATCGGTGCGCGCCATGATCAGGATGTCGTCGCCAGCTTCGCGCGCATCCACAGCGGCACGCACACGGGTCAGCGCTTCGTCGCGGCCGACCACCGACTTGCCTTCAGTGTGCCCGCATCGCTTGGGCGCGACCTGATCTTCGAGCATGATGGCCGCAAAGCCCGCACGCGCGTACCCCTGGACTGTTCGCTTGATGTTCTGCGCACTGCCGAAGCCGGTGTCGCCGTCACCGATGAGCGGAATGCCCGTCGCGCGGCAGATGTTCTGCCCCTGATCCACGAGCTCCGCGTATGAGATCAGCCCGGTATCGGGCATGCCGAGCCGATCCGCCGAGACTGCAAAGCCGCTCATGAACCCGATTTCGAAGCCGGCGGCCTCGATGAGCCGCGCCGACATCGCGTCGTGACAGCCCGGCATGATCAGGATGGTGCCGCGCGCGAGAAGGCTTCGGAGACGGTCCGCAGGAGAGGAAGGATTAGTCATAGGCGAGCGAAGCTTCCGGCGGTGTGCACGATCTTTCCTCCGACCATCGTCAACACCGACTCGATCTTGCGAATCATCTGATCGGGCACCGTCAGGTAATCGTGACTGAGGACCGCGAGGTCCGCGTACTTGCCTTCGACGAACGAGCCGATGTTGTGGTCGTCGAACGAGAACCAGGCCGCGCCCTCGGTGTAGAGACGAAGCGCCTCGAGGCGTGTGATTTGCTGGCCGTCATTGGTCAGTGTTCCAGCCACGTTTCGCCCGGTCGTCATGTAGAACAGCGCCAGCCACGGGTCGAGCGCCGAGACGTTGGTCGAGTCAGTGCCGACACCGGCGGGAATTCCGGAGTCGACGATGCGGCGAAACGGCGGGCCGCCGGCGGTGCCCATATACGTCCATGTCTGGGCGCTCGCGCCGCAGCCGAGATCTTTGAGTGTCTCGAGTCGCGTCTCGTCGATCGCCTGCAGGTGAATGATCGACCATCGCATCTTGCCGATCGGATATTCGCGTGCGATCGAACGGAACGCCTCGAGATGAAAGTCGTTCTCCTTGAGCGAGATGGAGTGCTGCTGCAAGAGCCAGCCGTGGCGGGCAATCATCCGCGCGGTCGGCTCGAACTGTGATGACATCGGATCGGTGCCGCCGATTCGCTCGCCAAAGCCGGCAACGCGGAACAGATCGTCGCCCACCGCGCGACCGGACTGACTGAAGTTGTTCACAGCGCGCGTCTCGACCTCCTGCGGTGAATCCGCGGGAAAGAGCGGCCGCATGCGGATCGTCAGCTTGTCTTCACGCCAGAGTCGAAAGGCCAGCTCCTGATCGGCCAGATTGCCGCCATTGATCACGCCGGTGAGTCCGAGCCTGTTGGCATGAGCATTCAGCTCGGTCGTCCCGCGCAGTTTGTCCTCGGGTGTTTGAATGGACTGGAGGGCGGCCACGGCCGCGGCAGCGTCGGCAACGGCGCCGGTGGCCGGATCGACGATGACGCCCTTGGTCGCAAAGAACGCACTGCCAAGGCTGTTCGCAAGGGCACCGGTCCCGCCGCCGGTGCCTGAGATGTAGACGCGATGGCGCGGGGCAGCCGCATCCAGTTCGCTCTTCGTCGGCCGTCGCGCCTCGGCGAACTGCGTATGGTTCCAGCCGCCGATGCAGGTGATCGACTCCCCGGGCGGCACTGACCTGGCCCGTTCGGCGATCGCCTCCTGAAGCTCCGCGATCGAGAACGCCCTCTCGATGCGCCGTGCCTCGTAACCAGGATTGACGCCGGCTCGCGTGTAGTGCACGTGCGCGTCGAACAAACCGGGCACGACCGTCCGTCCACCCAGATCGATTGTGCGCGCGTCGGGAGCGAGCGGCACGGTTTTCCCAACGCTGAAGATGCGGCCGTTCCTCACCGTCAGCGTCGTGGCGGCCTGCCCGCGGCCGTCGACGAACTTGCCGTTCGTGAGTGTCAGATCACCAGGATTGGCTGCCTGCGCCGCGTGAACCTCTGGCGCGCCGGCAGCGAGATGGCCACCCGCCATGGCGACGGCTCCCACCGCCGCGCGCTTCAACAGGTCGCGCCGAGAAAGGCAAGCGTCCACGGCGCGATCCTACCCTTTTCCAAGACCCTGTTACTCCACAGCTCGCTCGTGTTGGTCCTGTAGGGCAACGTCCTTGCCATCGGAGTCGGCCCTGATTGTCACCGCGAGCCTACGCTGATAGCGTCCACACAAGCGAACCGTAGAGTAGACTGCCGGCCGATGTCGCCGAGCCCGTCGCACTTTGAATGCCGTGACTACCGATGGCTCCGCTGTCTGTGACGGTTCTCGCGCCGATCCGCCATGGTGAAGAGACCGCGCTGCGCACCGTGCTCAGGACCATCGGCAACGATATCAGGGGCCGGCGAGCGACGCCCGCATCCGGGCCACGAATAGATTTCGAGCGGAGCACCAGGATCCATTTTGCCCGCTTCGCGATCCTCGACGACCCCGATCGCGGGCCTGGTCGCACGCGCCTTCTTTATGCTGCGGTCTGCGATGGCACGCTGGTCGAGCATCTGGCTGAACTCAGTTCGATCACGTCGGACCTGGATGCGATCTGGGGAGCGTGTGAGGGTTACACGGGCCGGGCCGCATTCCAGTCCTTCATTACGGCTCACTCACACGAGCCGGAGGCGTACTACGCGGCGTTTCGTCGCGAGACGGTCGCGACGATCCGATCGGCCGTTGCCGCTCCGGAGCAGCGGGCGCTCGAGCGTCCGACGTTCGGGACACGCCTGCTGGACCTGCGGGGGCTCGTGATTCGCGCAGCCCCCCTGCCCATCGATGTGATTCGCGCAGTAGCGCAGTCAGGACTCGCGAACGTCTATGCGGCGGTCAGCGGGATCACGGCGAGCCTCGATCGCTACGCGATATTCCGATTCACCAACTGGATCACGCACAACCGGATGCGGCCACGTCGGTCGGTGTTCTCGAGCGTGGCGCTCGACAACTGCGCCCCTCCCGCCCCGCTCGCGCCCGGAGACGAGGTCCCGTCAGTGCTCATGTCGCTGCCGGCAGAGTTTCGTGAAGATGTCATCACGCAGAACCAGTTGACGCTCGTCACGGTCGTGGAAGCCGGTCGCGCCGATCGAGCACAGGCGGTCATGGCGGCCATCGATTCGTACGCGAAGCGCCTCTCGCCGCCGGGTTCACTCGTTGGTATCAGCACCATTCATTTCGTGCGCTGGCTCCTCATCGACGACGGCCGCCGGCTGATGATGCTGAGCGACTACGACAACTCATGGGAGAACTACATCGACGAGTTCGCCGAGATGATCCTGTCCGGGCTCGACGCCATCTGGGGCACTGCAGTGGCGTTTCCTCCCGACGGAGCGCGCGATCTGCCGGCGTTCAAACGCTTCCTCCGCAGCCATCAGGTGCCATCCGAGACGTTCTTCAGCGCCTATCCCGACCAGACGGTACTCAACATTGCCGCGGCGACCGAGCGAGCGAGGCAGGCGTCACGATGAGCAGCGCATCGGATCGCCTGACGAACGAGAGCCTGGCTGACATCCAGGGGTTCATCACCTCCGGCTACGGACACCTGCGTTCGGCCGCGTACCTCTTCATTCGGATGAACGATGCCGTGGGTGGAAAGCACTGGATTCGCGCCCTCGAACCGTCGATCTCATCGTCGCGGCCTTGGCCCGTTGATGCGCGCGGCCAGAAGACCAGGCCGGCGTCCGCGGTGAACGTGGCGTTCACGGCACCCGGTCTTGCCGCCTGCGGTCTGCCCGCGACCGCGCTCTGCACGTTTCCGACCGAGTTTCAGGAGGGCATCGCGGCACCCCATAGGTCTCGTATCCTTGGCGACACCGACGAGAGTGCTCCGGCGTCGTGGGAGATCGGGGGGCCTGACCGCGAGTTCCATGCGATCGTGCTGATGCACGCGGAAGACGAGCCGGGCCTTGAACGCATGTTGGGCGATCAGCGTGCGTTGATAGGGCAGAGCGGTGGCGCGGTCACTGAAGTACCGGGGACGCTGCAACGCGGTTATCGGCCGGAGACGGATGCCGAGCCGTTCGGGTTTCATGATGGCGTCTCGCAACCACGAATCGCCGGCATCTCCGGTCAGGGCGTGCCGACAGGAGAGTTCATCCTTGGCTACGAGAACCACTACGGTCTGATACCGCCAACACCGGTTGTCCCGAGAGACCTCGATCCGGCTGGCCTGCTGTCCACCCTCGCCAACCCGTACCACGCGCAAGGCGCGTGGAGGGATTTTGGCCGGCACGGATCGTTCGTCGTGTACCGGAAGCTGCGACAGGATGTCGTGGGCTTCTGGGCGTTCATGAAGGAAGAAGCGATTCGAGCAGGTCGGGGTGCCGATCCAGCCTACATGGTGTGGCTCGCCTCGAAGTGCGTGGGGCGGTGGCCGAGTGGTGCGCCGATGGTGCTGTCGCCGGCGCAGGATGATCCTCGACTCAGCGACAGCGACGACTTCCTGTACGCATCCGATGCCGACGGGCTGGCCTGTCCCCTTGGTGCGCACGTTCGCAGGACCAACCCGCGGGACGTGATCAAGCCCTACCCGCAGGCACAGTCGCTCAGCATGTCAGAAGCGCACCGTGTCATCCGACGAGGCCGGACGTTCGGTCCATCGCTCTTCGATCCGGGGCTCTTGCGGGAGCCTTCAACTGATGCCAGCCGCCGGACGTTGCTCGACCTGGTGGACGATGGTCAGCCGCGAGGCGTGCATTTCTTCTGTGTGAACGCCAGCATCAGGAGTCAGTTCGAGTTCGTGCAACAGACGTGGTGCAACAACCCGCGCATCAACGCCCTGCGCGACAACAAGGATCCGGTGGCAGGTGATCACGGCGGCGAAGGGCAGCCGGCGAGCCACATGATCATCCCGACACGATCGGGTGTAGCTCGGACGGCAGCCCTCCCACGCTTTGTGACGGTGCGCGCCGGCGCCTACCTGTTCATGCCGAGTCTCACGGCACTCCGCTTCCTGGCCTCCAGAGAGCTGAACACGTAAACGAGCCTGTGCGGAGAAAACGGTCTGACACGGAGACACGGCGACACGGAGGACGCACGGAGTCCGGGCCACGCCTGGACGCGCGTTGCGCTCGGCCCGGCCGGAGGCCGGGCCCAGGCGTGGCCCTCCGTTCGTGCTCCGTT
>JAICEG010000180.1 GCA_025924295.1 Vicinamibacteria bacterium | reverse complement strand
GGCTTTGTGGACCTCAATCCGGTCCTCTTGCGAAAGACTCCCGGCGATTTTTTCCGCGACCTCGAAGTACGCCCCCAGGTCGTCGGTCGCGGGGCTCTGCGCGAGCGGTATCAGCCATCGTGCATCTCGTACGAGCACCGGTTGATCAGCCGTTGTCTGTGCCCAGAGCTGGTCGAGCACGCCTTGAAGTTGCGCGAGCCGATCGCCGGCGCCGATCAACCCGGCATCCCACAGGCGCATGCTCAACAGCTCGAGGCAGCGGATCAGATACACGTTGAAGAGGGTGTGCGCGTAATGGATCCGCCCGTTGCGGCCCGGCCAGCGTGTCTGCTGCCACAAATGGAACCCGCGGATCATCAGCTCCGCCGGGTCGACCAGGCCGTTGTGCAGTCCCGGAAGCTCGCGAGGCCTGAATCCACTTGCCCGGTGCGCTTCTTCCAACTGGCCTCTGAGGCGCAATTGGCTCTGGGTGATCCCAGTGAGTGTGAAAAGGCAATCCTCAAAGTGACGAGAGAGAAGCGGACCGTCTTGCAGGTATTCGATCGGCTTCCGCTGGGCATTCAGCAACCCTTGTATTCGGTCGACACCTTCATCGCGGTGGGCGAGGAAGAACTGGAGAAGTTCGATATGTGCCTGAAACGACACCTCACGCCCCCTGGAAGATGAGTTCTCTAAGGTGAAACCGTTGGGATAGCCCGCGTGGTCGTATTCATGCAGCTTTCACCTCCACGGCGACGCCCAGATCGCGGAGGCGCTGAATGAGGCGCTTGGCGAGCTGCTGTTTGTCCCGTTGTTCGAAGTGGTGAGCGCCGAGGTCATGGTATTCGACACCGTCACGGAGCATGAAGTAGGCCGCGGTGAGCATGGAGCTGGCGACGGCGAGGATCGCCTTCTGGGCACCGCGCCGGCTCTTGATACGAAGGAATTGCGCGCGCAGATAGCCGTCCTTCTTGTGCGTCGCAGCCCAGGCGGCATTGACCAGGGTGGGCTTGAGCCAGGGCGCGCTCTGTCGCGTGCGCGTCGAGCGGCGTTTGCCGGCGCTCTCATCGAGCCGCGGGCAGAACCCGGCCCACGAAATCAGCTGCCCGACCGAGGGGAACCGGGTCATATCGGTGCCGATTTCGGCGACGAGGACGCGCGCCGTAGTGTCACTGATGCCGGGCATCGTGGTCAGGAGGCTGATGGCGGCGCGAAAGGGACCGAGCGCGTCTCCGATACGCGCTTCAATCGCGGCGATCGTGCTCTCGAGCGCCTCGATCTGACCCAGGTGCAATTTGATCATGAATCGATGATGGTCAGTGGTCCGTCCGTGCAGTGCGTCCACCAGGTCCGAGCGCGTGGCCTTCAACCGTCCGCGCGTGACATCGGCGAGGCGATCGGGATCGGTCTCGCCGGCGACGAGCGCGTTCAGAATCGCCCGGCCGCTGACGCCGACGATGTCGCTCATGACTTGCGTGAGCTTCAGGTTGGCATCTTCAAGCGTCTTCTGAATGCGCAGGACGTGGCGCGCGACTTCATGCACCAGTTGTCGTCGGGTGCGCGTGAGATCGCGCAGCTCTTGAATCGGCGCCGGTGGCACGAAGCTGCTGCGGATCAGGCCGTGCGCCAGCAGGTCAGCGATCCACGTGGCGTCGTTCATGTCGCTCTTGCGCCCCGGCACATTGCGGATGTGCATCGCGTTGGCCAAGACCAGGGTGAAGTGCTCCTCGAGCACGTGCCAGACGGGTTTCCAGTACACCCCGGTGGCTTCCATGGCGACATGCGTACAGCCGTGCGCCGTAAGCCATTCAGCCAGCGCGAGCAGACCTCGGGTCGTCGTGGACACCGTGCGCTGGTCATGCGTGACTTGCGTCCCCATCGCGATCCGGGCGCAAGCCGTGATGCTGCCGGCATGTACATCGAGACCGGCACAGCGAGGATAAAGGACTTCCATGGCACGTCTCCTTCGAGCACGCTGGCATGGAGTCCGCGTCGACGAAATCTAAGGTGTGCGCTCGCAGTCGCAATACGGGGTGCTCGCGGGACTCCGGGTCCAACTAAAGAACGGGCTCTCAGCACCAAGAACGAGCCGACCTCTGCGCCAGCGTCGCCGCACACTGTAGCCTGTTTCATGACTACGCGGGCCCGTCGCAGACGGGTGGGCAACTAAAGAGAAAGAGTCTGAAAGCGTAGCTCCCGGTAGTTCAATCCCGCGGCCTTCCCGAGCTCGCGCGCAATCGGCGGGGCCTCCACTGGCACCTTCCACTCGTCGGTTCGCCCTCCCAGTGCGGTCAGGCGGCGGGCCAGGTCGTCCCACCACGGTACGACGGCGCGCGCCAGCGGCTCGAGGATCAATACACGCCCACCACGACGTGCCCGCTCGAGTAGTTGCTGTTCGACACGCTGGCGTGCGCCGTCAGGCAGTTCGTTGAGGGTGTACGCCGCGATGGCGCTCTCGCCGCTGCGTGCGGGACGCAGTCGCTCGATATCGCCTTGCTTCACCATGCCGCGCAGACCGAGCTGCGAGAGCGTCCAGCGCGTCTCGGCCACAGCCCAGGGATGTCGATCGACTCCGATGATCGTCGACGTCGCTCCCGCCGCCAGCGACCACGACGCGCCTGCGGCACCAGTGCCACATCCGAGATCGACGATCGCGTCGGGCGCCGGCTGAGTCAGACCGAGAGCGCGGACGGCCTCGCTGACCGCCATGAAGTGGAGCGGCGCATAGTACAGCGCAAAGGCCGCACGCTTTCCCGCTGTGTCGAGCGCACCGTGCACCCGCCGGCCGTTTCCCTGCGTGCGTCGCTCGACGTAGGCCGACGACAGCGCGCGCAGCGCTCGGGTGATCTCCTGAACGCGAAGGTCAGCCAGATGCCGGTGCTCGGCGGCCGTCATCCAGGCGTTCAACTTGTCCAGATCCTGATCCCGCATGGCATCTCGAGCGCTGGGCGGCCCCTCAGCCGCTAATTTTGCACTCGTAGCCTGATTATCAGGGCGGAGTCCGTGGCTGTTCGTTACAATGTTCGTCCGAGGAGGCTACTCACGCATGCGCACGCCTGTTTCCGTTCTTGTGATCCTGTTGACAGTACTTACCGCGGTCCCACGTGTCCACGCCCAAGCGTCGCACACTGCCACGCAGTCGGCGATTGATGCAGCGCTCGAGCAGCATGTGTCGAGCGTGGCGGCCGACCGCGCCGATGTGCTGCGCGTTCTCGAGCACCCTGCTGTGAAGGAAGTTGCCGCCCGCGCCGGGATCGATCTGCGCCGGGCGGCGAGCGCTGTGACGACCGTCGAGGGTCACCAGCTCGAAGCAATGGCCTCCCAGGCACGGCAGGTAGAGCAAGCGTTGGCCGGCGGGCAGTCGCGGGTGGTGATCTCAACCACGGTCATCATCATTGCCCTGCTCGTCATCATCCTGCTGATCGTCGCTCTCGATTAGTGGCGTTCACGATCTCGCCCCAGTCGTGAACGGCAGCCCGCACACGAGGACGACAGGTGCTGTCGTCGCCCTCGTGTGCGTCCTGTCCTGCGGGGTCGCGAGCGCGCAGCCTGCACCGCGACCCCTCTCGATCCTGGACGTTCCCTTCATCTCACAATCCGAAGCGCTGTGCGGCGGCGCCGCCGCGGCAATGATCCTGCGCTTCTGGGGCGAGCGCGGGCTCGACGCCGAATCGTTTGCCCACCTGGTCGATCGCAGCGCCGGGGGAATCCGGACCACCAGGCTGGTCGACGAATTGCGCGGCCGGGGCTGGAACGCGACCGGCGTTGCTGGCGATGAGGATCTCATCGATGCGGAGCTGGCGCTCGGCCGGCCCGTGCTCACGCTGATCGAGGATCGCCCGGGCACCTTCCACTACGTGGTCATCGTCGCCGCGACGCCGCAGGCCATCGTGTTTCACGATCCCGCGCGTGCACCGTTTCGCGTGATGGAACGCGAGCCGTTCTCACGGCGATGGGCCGCAGCCGATCGATGGATGGCTGTCGTCGTGCCTGCCGCACCAGCAGCACCGGAGCCAGCTGCGCCATCACCGGTGACCGAAGCGAGCGACAGTGCTTCGTGCAGCGAGCTGATGACGACCGGCATCACGCAGGCGCAGGCAGGGCAGTTGGATGCTGCCGAGCGGAACCTGACGGCTGCGCTTCCGTGCGGCGGGTCGGCGTCGTTGCGGGAGCTTGCCGGACTGCGCCTGCTTCAACGGCGATGGCCCGAGGTCGGCGAGCTCGCTTCCGCCGCTCTTGCATCAGATCCGACGGACAAATACGCCTGGCAGCTGCTGGCCACGAGCCGCTTCGTTCAGAACGATCCGGATGGAGCGCTGCGCGCGTGGAATCGAATCGAGCAGCCACACGTCGATCTTCTTGCGGTCGGCGGTCTCGCACGCACAAGGCAGCGCGTCGTCGAACGCCTGCTGGCAGTTCCAGCCAAATCACTGCTCACGCCAGGACTGTTCGACCGGAGCGCGAGGCGATTGAAGGATCTCCCATCCGCGATGGGGACGCGTCTCGAGTTCGTGCCGAGGTCCTCGGGGCTGGCGGAGTTGCGGGCTCACGTCGTCGAGCGGCCGGTGCTGCCAACCGACGTGTGGAGCTATGCGGCGATCGGTCTGCTTGCCGCCGCGCGCAATGAGATCAGCCTGTCGACGGGTGCGCTGACCGGTGGTGGCGAGCGCGTGACTGCGGGATGGCGATTCTGGCCCGGCCGGCCGCGCGTCAACCTCGAAGTGATGGCGCCCGCTCGCTGGGGCGGACTCTGGGGCCTCGACATGTTCGCCGAGCGGCAGCCATTTTCCGACGATGCATTTCCGACCTCGCGACGAGCCGGGACGGGCATCACGCTGGCGAATTGGATCACGCGGTGGGCGCGCCTGTCGGCACGCGGTGGCATCGACTCGTGGGATGGTCTCGGGAGCTATGGTGCCGCTGCCGCTGAACTTCGACTCGCGTCTGCACGGGATCGACTGATCGTTGGCCTGGATGGCGCGAGTTGGTTTGGTGAGGATCAATTCAGCTCGGTGGCGGCATCGGTGCGACTCCGCTCGAAGGTGGAGCGGAGCGGCCGAACCTTCATCGTGCGTGCGGGCGCCGCGACGGCATCGTCGGCAATGCCTCCGGACCTGTGGTTTGCGGGCGACACTGGCTCGGTGCGCCCGGCACTCCTGCGCGCACATCCGATCGTGGACGACGGGATGCTTCAGTCCGAGAGACTCGGACGCGGAATCGTTCACGCCTCTGGTGAGACCCGGCAGTGGTGGTCCATCAGATCCGTCATCCAGATTGGTGCCGGCGTGTTCGTCGATGCCGCTCGAGTCGAGCGACGCGCAGCAGGTGACGGCAGAGGCGACGTGGACGTCGGAGGCGGCCTGCGGCTCGGGTTTCCCGGCCTCGAAGGCGTGTTCAGGCTCGACCTCGGCAAGGGAATGAAAGACGGCAGCACGGCCCTGTCCTTCGTTTACGAACCGTGAGAGAGCCGTGGCACGCTATTGGCTGTGATGCCCGCCATGCGCGCCGCCGTCGTCCTCATGTGTCTCCTCTGTGTCACAGGCTGTGACGAAAAGAGTCCAGTTGGTCCAACGGTTCCGCTGAACGAACGCTTCACGCTGTCGCCGGGAGAGGTTGCCGCCATCGAGGACGCCGACCTGAGGCTTCAGTTCGTTCGTGTGACCGGCGACTCACGATGCCCGGGGGATGCCATATGCATTCAGGGCGGCGACGCGACCGTACAGGTTCTGGCGGCCGGAGACGGCAGTGACTCTTCACTGCTCGGTCTGCATACGGGAGACAGCAGCCAGGCCAGCGCCGTCTATCAAGGGGTGCGAATCACGCTCGTCGAGCTCCAGCCTTATCCGTTCAGCAGCCTGCCGCCGATTGAACCGGACGACTATCGCGCGACACTCACGGCGACACGGTAGGAGCGACGGGCGTCATAAGGCGTGATTGCTCCGGCACGCAATGCGAGGCGGAGGACGAGATGGTTCAACGTCGAGAGCTCGTAGGCGGCGGACTCGTGGCAGGGCTCGCGACGTTGATGACATCCAGCGCCGAAGCGGCTCCCGCCTCTGATGATGAACAGACAGCTGGCGCGATCCATCGTCTCCGCGAAAGCTTCGAGCGACAGTTCGATCAGGTCTATTCGGACAAGTGGCGGGGTGTCTCGCGAGTGCGAAAGCAACAGCGAACGTGGATGTTAGCCACGCGCAAGTATCCTGACTTCCTCGAAATCGGACTGGATGTCTGGGACAACGTCTACGACTGGCACGTGGCGTTCCAGCAGACGTTGAATGTCACACGGCTCGCCGATGGCCGTTATGCGATGGCCTTCATGTTCACGACGCTGCTGCTACGCCCCGATCAAGCACCGGATTTCGTCGGCTACCCGTTCGACACCGACTCACAAGGCCGAACACGTTAGCGCGCGCGCTCGCACGGTTCGCCGCCGAGCACGGCCAGCAACATGAGCGGGCGGTTCCCGCGCCGCTCGAAACTGTGCGCCGTGCCGCGCGGAACAGACACGAACGAACTCGTTGGGATGCGTGAGGGCTTCCCGTCGATCGTGACGTTCCCTTCTCCTGCGACGACGTAATAGACGACGTCCGCGTCCTCGTACAAGCGTTGCGGCATCGGCTCATTGAGCTGGATCATCGTCGTCCGCTCGTTGCCGCTGCACGAAAGGATCGTCTCCCGACGCGGCTCCCGGCCCACGAACTCCTTCTCCAGCCAATCGGGAATCGAGACCATCTGCGGCTGACCCTTCGGACCAACGGCCGCTTCCGGAGTTTCGGGCACCGGCGCCGGTGCGGGCTCGGGCGGTGGCGGCGGTTCCGGGGCGGGATTCAGCGACACGTCAACGTCCATGATCTGGCCGGCTCGCAGTGTGACCTCACGCTCGAACGAGATCACGTTATCTCCGTCGAATCGCAATCGATACGTTCCGGCCATCAGCGCAGTGACACTGAGGTTGCCACTGCCGTCGGTCTCACCGTTGCGCGTCGTCGCTCCCGAGATCGAGACGCGGATGCCGGGTAACGTGGCGCCCCGTGGATCGGTGACGGTAATTGCCATTCCGCCGCGACTTGTCGTGGCCGGCGCGCGCCGAGGTTGTGCGGGCGGCGTTGTCGGCGCCGGTTTCGGTTGGGCGCCTTGCGGTGGCTTGGCAGCAGGCGTGGCGGGCGCCTGGGCACTCACCGCGACGACGCTCGCGACGATGAAGCTGAACAAAAAGGGCGTGCGCATGATGCACATTATCTACGGTTCGCGGCGGGTATAATTCCCGAAGTCCGCCAGGGGTATCCCGGTCCGGGATTGAGACAGACCCTTGGAACCTGACCCGGTTGAGACCGGCGTAGGGAGTGCGGCTCTCTCGTCCCGCCTCTTTCGCCCCTCAGCCACTGCACACGACTGGAGCGGTCCATGATCGATTTCGCCTCGGCCTATCCGAATTCCCGCAAGGTCTTCGACACGCGGACGGCCATTCTGACTCCAGGCGGACCGTCGGTTTCGCTCGAAGTGCCGATCCGCGAGGTGACCTTGAGCGGAGGCGAGCCGCCCGTTCGCCTCTATGACACCAGCGGACCGCAAGGACATGATGTCCGGCAGGGGCTGCCCAAACTGCGGGCGCCCTGGATCGAGGCACGCCGGGCTGCTGGTCATGTCGGAACCCAGCTCTACTATGCGCGACGAGGCGAGATTACGCCCGAGATGGAGTTCATCTCGGCACGCGAGGGACTGCCGGCCGAGTTCGTGCGCAGTGAAGTGGCGCGCGGCCGCGCCATCATCCCGTCCAACATCAACCACCTCGAACTCGAGCCGATGATCATCGGGCGGAACTTCCTGGTGAAGATCAACGCGAACATCGGCAACTCCGCGGTGCGCTCGTCGATCGAAGACGAAGTGGAGAAGCTCCAGTGGGCCACGTTGTGGGGCGCCGACACGGTGATGGATCTGTCCACCGGGAAGAACATCCACGCCACGCGCGAATGGATCATCCGCAACTCCGCCGTGCCGATCGGGACGGTCCCCATCTACCAGGCGCTCGAGAAAGTTGGAGGACGACCCGAAGACCTCACGTGGGAGGTCTATCGCGACACGCTCATCGAGCAGTGCGAGCAGGGTGTCGACTACTTCACCGTCCACGCGGGCGTGCTCCTTCGCTACATACCGATGACGGCGAGACGCGTGACCGGGATCGTCTCGCGCGGCGGCTCGATCCTGGCGAAGTGGTGCCTCGCGCATCACCAGGAGAACTTCCTCTACACGCGCTTCCGCGAGATCTGCGAGATCATGCGCGCCTACGACGTGTCGTTCTCCCTTGGTGACGGTCTTCGTCCGGGATCGATTGCGGACGCCAACGACGAGCCACAGTTCGCTGAGCTCAAGACGCAGGGCGAGCTCACGAAGATCGCGTGGGAGTACGACGTCCAGGTGATGAACGAGGGGCCGGGTCACATCCCGATGCATCTGATCAAGGAGAACGTGGAGAAGCAGCTCGAATGGTGCGGCGAGGCGCCCTTCTACACGCTCGGACCACTGACGACCGACGTCGCTCCCGGGTACGACCACATCACGTCGGCCATCGGCGCGGCAATGATCGGCTGGTACGGGACGGCAATGCTCTGCTACGTCACACCCAAAGAACATCTCGGGCTGCCGGATCGCGACGACGTCAAGGCGGGTGTCATCGCGTACAAGATCGCCGCTCATGCGGCCGACCTCGCGAAGGGCCATCCGCGCGCGCAGGCATGGGACGACGCGCTCTCGAAGGCGCGGTTCGAGTTCCGGTGGGAGGATCAGTTCAACCTGGCGATGGATCCCGTCACCGCTCGCGCGTACCACGACGAGAGCCTGCCGGCCGAAGGCGCGAAGGTGGCGCACTTCTGCTCGATGTGCGGGCCGAAGTTCTGCTCAATGGAACTGACCCGGCAGATCCGTCAGGCGGGGATGGAAGAAAAGTCGGTCGAGTTCAGGAAGGCGGGGGAGATCTACGTCAAGCAGTAAGTAACTCTGTCGACTTCCAACTCCCAAACTCCAACTCCCAAGCGCGAATCAGGAATTGGAAGTTGGGAGTTGAGCGTTGGGAGTTAGACCGGCGTCACGGGATTGGGAAGCGGCAGCTTCGATCGGATCCAACCAAAGCTGCGGCCGACCAGCCGTTTCTCACGCGCGTCCTCGAAGAGCGAATAGGTTACCGGCGTCACCACGAGCGTGAGCGCGAGCACCAGCGTCTGGCCGCCGATCACGACGAAGCCGATCGCGTGATTGGTCGCGGAGCCAACGCCCTGCGTTACCACCAGGGGAATCATCCCGGCGACAAACGCGAGCGTCGTCATCAGAATCGGGCGAAGACGGTCGCGGCTCGCCTGCACGATCGCCTTGTGCGCATCCAGACCGGTTTCCCGCAGCTGATTCGCGTGATCGATCTGCAGAATCGAGTTCTTCTTCACGACGCCAAACAGCACCAGCATGCCGAGGGCCGAGAAGATGTTGAGCGACTGACCAAAGATCAGGATCGAGACGAGCGCGAAGGGCAACGTCAGTGGCAGCGAGAGAAGAATCGTCACCGGGTGCAGCCACGACTCGAACTGCGC
>JAICEG010000179.1 GCA_025924295.1 Vicinamibacteria bacterium | reverse complement strand
TGGCAGGAATGCTGAGCGCGGCCAGAGACAGCAAGAGGTCGCCGGAAACAGGCGACCTCTTGGTCCAAATAAAGCTGGTTGCGGGGGGGGGATTTGAACCCCCGACCTTTGGGTTATGAGCCCAACGAGCTACCGGACTGCTCCACCCCGCGTCAGGACGTAACGCCGAAAATCCGAACGTCGATTGTGACGGAACGCTCGCGAAACTTTCGGATGGTTCAGGTCAAACCTGAGCGCTGTGTCTCAGCAACCAGAACCTGTCTACTGTAGCACGCGGCCCATCGAGGGTAAAGAGCCGCCGCAGGGCGCGGTATGACGCTTGCTCGTCGGTGCCACACATTGCTCGCACACCGCGACTTCAGGCGCGATCCCGTGGCACGCGCGCCGTCTACCCACGGCCGCGCGCGGGCGCAACCCCTGAATGGAGATCGCAGCGCGGTCTACGGCTTTGAGGAGAAACCGCCATGGACGTGAATAGCTTGATTCAAAGTGCAATGGTCACCCTGGTGCCGGTGGCACTGAAGGTCGCCGGCGCGTTCGTGCTCTGGCTCATTGGCCGATGGCTGATTGGCTTCTCGACCCGGACCCTGGGCAAGACGCTGAGGCGACAGAACTTCGACGTCACGTTGACGCGTTACATGCAGACCGGGCTCTCGGTCGTCCTCAACGTGGCTCTGGTCGTGGCAATCCTCGGGTTCTTCGGCGTGGAGACGACAACCTTCGCCGCCCTGATCGCCGCCGGCGGCGTGGCCATCGGCGTAGCGTGGGGCGGGCTGCTCTCCAACTTCGCGGCCGGAGCGTTCCTCGTCTTCCTGCGTCCGTTCAAGGTGGGCGACTTCGTCACGGCAGGCGGCGTCACGGGAACCGTCGATGCCATCGGCTTGTTCGGCACCACGATCAACACCCCCGACAACGTCCAGACCATCGTCGGCAACACCGCGATCTTCTCGGGGACGATCCAGAACTTTTCCGCCAACCCGTATCGCCGCGTCGATCTGACCGCGACGATCGCCGGCACCGTGGATCACCATCAGGCGATCGGCTTGCTGAAGGAACGGCTCTCGCGGATTCCGAACGTGCTGACGAACCCGGCACCGGACGTCGACGTCCTCCAGTTCACGCCGGCGGGGCCGCAACTCTGTGTCCGCCCGTACTGCAAGAACCAGCATTACTGGCAGGTGTACTTCGATACCAATCGCATGATCCGCGAGTCATTCGGAGAGGCGGGGTTCCCGGCCGCGATGCCGTCGTACGCGGTGAGCGGCTCGTTTCCAGCGCCGATCGATCAGGTCGCGCGCAACTAAAGCGGGGGTCTCGGTCCGTCCTGGGTGCCGTGTCCGGCGTCCACACGCACCAAGGACGAAAACGGACTGAGGTTCAGACGAAGAACCAAGGTCCAGGGACCAAGGACCCGATGGCTATCGACCTTGCGTCGATGGACGGTCCTTCAGGATGAAGAGGTGCTCGCCCTGCCGGATCAGCCCGAGTTCCCGCCGGGCGAGATCCTCGATGGCCATGGGATCGCTTCGAAGGCGGTGGGCTTCCTCACGCAGTTGCGCATTTTCCTCGCGTGAGCGCTGGATGGACTGCTCGAGCGTCTGGAACTCCTGACGCTTTTTCACTGTCTCGAGAAGGCCCTTCTCACCAACCAGCGCATCGACGAACACGATGCAGCCAATCAGCAGCAAGCCGTATTCGATTGCTCGTCGGCCACGACGGCGTGATGCTGTGCTGTTCGATCGAGCGGTGGAAGAGGTCTTCTTCACGGCTGATCATGCGAGAATAGCGCGTTTTTCACGAAAGTACACCTGCTAAGTAACACTTTCGGTCGAAAAGTACAAGAAAAACATGACCTCAACCGCCGATGTCAGGATCGCCCTGACCACGATCGGATCCGAGACTGATGCGCTGACGATCGCCAGGACGCTCGTCGATGAGCATCTCGCGGCGTGCGTGAACGTCCTGCCGGCGATGATCTCGATCTACCGATGGAAGGGATCGGTCGAGCAGGACAAGGAGCACCAGATTGTGATCAAAACGACCGCCGATCGCGTGCCCGCGCTCGAGGCTCGGCTGCGCCAGCTTCATCCGTATGAGCTGCCCGAGTTCCTGGTGCTCGACCTTGCCGGTGGCGGGGCGGCCTATCTCGCCTGGGTGGGGGAGTCGGTTAGGGAAACGAAGAACGCGTGAGCCGATTCGGCCTCCGGTTGCACCTTGACCAGTGGAGGTTGATGCGGATGTGGATCCGGCTCCCTGCACTCTTGACCTTCTTCCTTGCGCTGACAGCGGCGAGTGCTTTCGCGCAATCCTCAGATCAACGCCCGGCTCCCGCAATCGAATTCCTCGCGGGCTACGCGGGGTTCGTGGACGATGCGACCATCGATCACGCGATCTACGGCGCCGCGGGCAGGGTATACCTGACGCCGCGCCTGGCGGTTGGTCCCGAGTTGGTCTACATGGTCGGCCCGGATTCGGATCGCGATCTGTTCCTGACAGGCAACGTCACGTTTGACCTCTTGCCGCCGCAACAGGGACGGCCGCGCCGGGTCACCCCGTTCATCGTCGGGGGCGGCGGATTCTTCCAGCACAGCGATCGGTTCGGGAGCTTCAGCTCCACCTCATATGAGGGAGCGTTCACCGCCGGTGGAGGAGTCCGCGGCTGGATCACCGAGCGGGTCTACGCCCTGGCGGACTTTCGCATTGGGTGGGAGCTCCATTCGCGGGTCAATGGCGGGATTGGGATCGGATTCTGAATCGGCGCCGTGGTCGGCGGGTCCATAAACCAGGACTCGCCTACGACGAACTTGCCCTGCCAGCGCTGCGGTACTTGAGATACTCCACGACCATTGGCAGGACCGACACGATGACGATGCCGATGGCGACGAACGAGAAGTTGTTCTTGACGATCGGTACGTTGCCGAAGAGATACCCCGCGCCGACGCAGATACCCACCCACGCCAGGGCGCCGGTCACGTTGTAGAGCGCGAACGCGGGATACGACATCTCTGCCACGCCGGCGACGAACGGAACGAACGTGCGGACGATCGGCATGAACCGGCCGAGCACGATCGCCTTGCCTCCGCGCCGCTCGAAGAACTCGTGCGCGCGCGCGATGTACTCGGGATTGATCCAGCGCCGCCAGCGCGGATCGGTTCGCGACAACTCAATCACCCGTAAGCCCGCCGACCGGCCAATCGAGTAGTTGACGGCATCACCAGCGATGGCTGCCGTCAGTAGAAGCGTGACCGAGAGCCACAGGTCGAGCGCCCCGGTCGCCGCCAGCGCACCCGTCGCGAAGAGGAGCGAATCGCCGGGAAGGAACGGCGTCACCACCAGCCCTGTCTCGGCAAAGACGATCAGGAACAGGATCGCGTAGATCCAGACGCCGTAGTTGGCGATGAGGTCGACGAGATAGCGGTCGACGTGGAGCAGCAGGTCGATGAGTTCGGCCACGCAGAGTTCCGATGAGTGTCAGACGCGGGCGAGCGCCTGGTCGAGGTCTTCTTTCAGGTCGTCGATGTCTTCGATGCCGACCGAGATCCGCACCATGTCGTCGGTCAGGCCAATTTGCAAGCGCCGTTCCGGCGGCACCGACGCGTGCGTCATCGACGCGGGATGAGAGATGAGTGTTTCGACGCCGCCCAGGCTCTCCGCCAGGGCCATCAGGCGAACGCTGTTGAGCAGCGTTCGCGCCCTCTCCAGCGTGCCGAGCTCGAAAGCGATCAATCCACCGAAGCCGCGCATCTGCCGGCACGCGAGCGCGTGCTGCGGATGCGTAGTGAGCCCGGGGTAGTGCACGCGTGTCACCTTGGCGTGACCCGCGAGGTACTCCGCGAGCACCTGCGTGTTGTCGTTGTGGCGCTCCATGCGGAGTGGCAACGTCTTCGTCCCCCGCAGGACCAGCCAGGAATCCATCGGACCGAGGATCGCCCCTTCGGCGTTCTGTACGAATTTCAGCCACTCGATGTGCACATCGTGCACGGCCACGGCAATGCCGCCCACGCTGTCGCTGTGCCCGTTCAGAAACTTGGTGGTGCTGTGGACGACGATGTCCGCGCCGAAGTCGATCGGCCGCTGCACGGCCGGGCTCGCAAACGTGTTGTCCACGACGACGATCACGTCACGCGCGTGGGCGATTTCGCACGCCGCCGTCAAATCGGTGAGACGCAGAACCGGGTTCGTGGGCGTCTCGAGGAAAAGCATCCGCGTCTCGGGGCGGATGGCCGTTTCGATCGCCTGCAGGTTCGACGTGTCCACGTAGCTGAAGTCCAGCTGGTACTTCCGCAGCACGCGCTCGAAGAGGCGATACGTTCCGCCGTAGGTGTTATCGGTGACGACGACATGGTCGCCGGCCTTGAGCAGCGTCATCACGGCCCCGGTTGCGGCCATGCCTGAGGCGAACGCGAATGCCGCTCGGCCGTTCTCGATCGCCGCGATATTGGCCTCGAGCGCGCTCCTGGTCGGATTCTGTGTGCGGCCGTATTCGTAACCCTTGTGCTTTCCGAGCGCCTCCTGCACGTAGGTCGATGTCTGGTAGATCGGCGTGATGATCGCGCCGGTCGATGGGTCTGGTTCCTGGCCTGCGTGGATGCAGACGGTGCTGAATCGGGCGTTGTCGCGCAGCTTCACGATGATCGAGGGTACTCTATCATCCACCGACCAGATGGAGCCCCACTCACGCTACGACGCCGTGCGAGGCTGGTTGACACGCACGTTCGCCGGGCGCCTGCTCATTGCCGGCGTTGCGCTCAAGCTCGTCGCATGGACAGGCGCGCTCACGGGGTGGCGCCCGGGTCTGTTCAACACGCTCGACACGGTCGGCGGGCTCGCGATCCTGGTGAGCGCGCTGGTCATCGGGTATCGCGTCTACGCCATCGCCCGCCATCGACTGCTGTGGCGAGTCCGCCGCAAGCTGATTCTGTCCTACATCTTCATCGGCGTGGTGCCGGTGATCCTCGTTGCGATTTTCTTCACGGTCGGCGGGCTGCTGTTCTTCTTCAACGTGAGCGCGTTCATGCTTCGCAATCACGTGACGTCGGTCGTCGAAGGGGCGCAGTTCCTTGCGCAGGCCGCGGCGCCTGCGCTCGCGAGCGGGACGGCGGTCGCTCAACTGACGCCGGCGCTGACCACGCGGCAGACCGCCGCCTCGGTGCGGTATCCGCTCGTCTCGTACGCGTTGGTGCCGACGGATCGCTCATGCAATGGTGAGCCGGGTGACCCGGCACCGAAAGCCGTGGCCGGGCCGTGGCGTCACATGGAGGCGCCGCGTTCGATTCCGAGCTGGGTTCCGTGCACGGGATTCTCCAGTCTCATCGCCTATCAGGCGGAAGGCGGTACGCGGATCGCCGCGCGCGCAGTCGCCTGGCCGCCCGGGCTTCGTTCCGCGCTCGTGGTCGACATCCCGTTCGGTGACGCCCTCATTCGTGAGTTTCACGACGAGATGGGCATCACCATCGAGGCCTACACCATCGTCGAGATGTTTGCCGACACCAGTGACGGCACGCCACCGGCAAGAAGCCAGGGCCGGATGCTCCCGGGCCCGGTCAACATCAGGTTCGGCGATGAGAACGAGCCGCTGGGGTGGGTGGCGTTTCTCGATTACACCGATTGGAAGACCGGAGAGATGAGTGGGGTGACCGTCGGGTTCAGGATGGGCCTGGCGGCGGTCTACCGATATCTCTCGGGTCCGTCCTTCGAGCGACTCGACAACTTCAACCTCGGACAGATTCTCCTGCTGCTGCTCGGGATCGTCGGCGGCCTGTTCCTGATCATCCAGGCAGTGGCGCTGGTCATGGGGCTGACGCTCGCACGCTCGATCACCGGGTCGGTGCACGAACTGTTTGGCGGCACCGAGCGTGTGCAGCGAGGCGACTTCAGCCACAAGATTGCGATCAGGTCGCGCGATCAACTCGGCGAACTGGCCGGATCGTTCAATTCGATGACGGCAAGCATCGAAGGGCTGCTGCGCGAGAAGGCAGAGAAGGAACGGCTGGAGCAGGAACTGCTGATCGCGCGGAGCATCCAGATGTCACTGCTGCCTCAGGGGCCTCTCGAGATGCCAGGCGTATCGCTCTCGGGGCATTGCGAACCTGCCCGCGAAGTTGGCGGCGATTACTACGACTTCCTCCCGCTCGACGACGATCGTCTGGGCATCCTGATCGCCGACGTCTCAGGGAAGGGGACGTCGGCGGCGTTGTACATGGCGGAGTTGAAAGGCCTGGTGCTCTCGCTGAGCCTTCAGTACGTGTCGCCGCGCCGGATGCTCATCGAAGCGAACCGGATTATCTCCAAGCATCTCGACTCGCGAAGCTTCATCACGATGACCTACGCCGTCGTCGATATGCGTGCACGGACGATGACGTGTGCGCGCGCCGGGCATTGCCCGCTCATCTACGTTCCCGGGCTCGATGCCGCTTCGCGGACGCCGCAGGTGCTGACGCCGGAAGGGATGGTGGTTGGGCTGCAGTTCGATGTTGGCGATGCCTTCGAGCGCCTCCTCGAGGAGGTGACCATTCCCCTTGGCCGTGGCGATCTGTTCGTGCTGTACACGGACGGCATCAGCGAAGCGATGAACCCGGAGGGTGATTGCTTTGGCGATCACCGGCTCGTCGAGCTCGCCCATCGGCACGCCGACTTGGCGTCCGACGATCTGCAGAAGCGCATCCTGAGCGAGGTGCACACCTTCGCCGGCGACGCCGCGCAGCACGACGACATGACAATGGTACTCGTGAAGATCCACTGACCCATACACGCCACATCAACAATGCCTACGGTCGTCTTCACCACAACCTCGGACATCGAAGCCAGCGTCGTGATCGCGTTGCTCGACAGCCAGGGCATTCCGAGCTTTCGCGCGTCCGGCAATTCGCACTCGGTGTGGCCGATGGCGGTCAGCGCGTTGGGAGAGATTCGCATTGCAGTCGCCGATGATCTGGCCGACGACGCGCGCCGCATCATCGACAGTCACCGGCAGGATGTGGGCGCGAAGGTGGTGCGCCTTCGTGACGAGTTCGACGATCTACAGGCACGCATCGGCTACCGGTTTCGCGACCGCGGCCTGCTCGAGCACGCGCTGACGCACAAGTCGCGCGCCGCCGAGGATGCCTCGGGCGGCGTGACGGACAACGAGTCGCTCGAGTTCCTCGGCGACGCGGTGCTCGGCCTCGTCGTGGCCGACACATTGTTTCACCAGTACCCGAACTACGACGAGGGGCAGAAATCGAAGGTCAAGGCGGCTGTCGTGTCGACGCAGTCGCTGGCGCGGCACGCCGAGCGTCTTCGGCTGGGCGAGCATCTGATCCTGGGACGTGGTGAGGAGAAGACCGGTGGCCGCTTCAAGCAGGCGCTGCTCGCGGACGGCTACGAGGCGCTCATCGCTGCGCTCTATCTCGATGGCGGGCTCGAGGCGGCGGAAATGTTCCTGCGGAAGGAACTCAAGGACGCGATCGACGAGGGCTCGGCACAGACGTTCGTCCGCGATCACAAGTCAGCGCTGCAGGAACGGCTGCAGGCACTCGGTCGGCCGTTGCCGGAGTATCGAGTGTCCGGGGAAGCGGGCCCCGATCATCGCAAGACGTTCAGCGTGGAAGTCGTGGTCAACGGGGAAGTGCTCGGGACGGCGACCGGCCGCGCCAAGAAAGAAGCGGAACAGGAAGCAGCGCGTCTGGCGCTCGCACGTCTGGAATGAACGAAGAACAGGTGTACGCCGCCATCGGTGAAGATGGCTTTGCGCGGCTGGTGCGGGCGTTCTACGCGCAGGTGCCGGACGACGATGTGCTGGGACCGATGTATCCGCCACACGATCTGGCGGGTGCCGAGGAGCGTCTGCGTGACTTCCTGATCGGGCGCTTTGGTGGTCCGCCGCGCTACATCGAGCAGCGCGGGCACCCGCGCCTGCGCATGCGACACGCGCCGTTTGCGATCGATACCGCAGCCAGGAACCGGTGGGTGATGTTGATGGACCGCGCACTCGATGGGACGCGGTTGCCGGATGACGTGACGTCGCTGCTACGCGAGTTCTTTCACTCCACCGCGACGTTCATGATCAACAGGTCCGGCTGAAGCCGGACAGTACGCTAGTCGATCTCGATGATGCCCCAGCTCTTTCGCTCTTCCGGCGTCACCTCGACACCGGCATAGGCGAGTGCGGGCATCGCTTCGCGCGGCGGGACGCGCGTGAGCGCGTAGTGCTGCACTTCGCGGACGACGTCCTCCTCGGTGGGTTCGACGGGCCGGCAGTGCAGGCGGACCCACAGGCGGAGCAACGGATCGGTGAAGCTGTAACGCTTCTGACGAGAGACGACCAGGTCGACGTCCTCGAGCCACGAGAGATAGTCCTTCGTCGACCCTGGCGTGCGGCGCAGCCGATGCGAGATCTCGGTCAGCGTCAACCCTTCCTCTTCGGCGAGGATGTCGAGGATCGCCTTCAGCGCGCCGTAGCCGCGCGCGCGATGCAGCCGCAACTCGTAGCAGAACCGGCACCAGTTGGTCAGCACGCCGTCGGGCGCCAGGAGCGCCGTCAAGGCGCTGATCGGATCGGACGTGCCCTCATGTCGCGCCATCTCGTCGCCGATCGCGTTGACGTACGACACGCGGCCGTCGGTGAGTGCCTGGACAGCGCGGCCAAGGTAGTCGCGGTCGTCGGTGGCCATGCGCTCGTAGCCCCCAAAGACCGGCGCGAGCACGTCGGTCACGTCGGACGGCTGAAGCGCCGGCAGGTGCATGACCTCGAAGCGGGCGGTGGCGTCGCGCAGGAACCGATGGGCCCGGGCGATGTAGCGCGTGGTCAGGACGAAGCGGTTCGGGCTCTCCGCCAGCGCGTCGACGAGCTCGCGAATGACGTGACGAAGGCCCGGAAAGCTCTCGAACGTGCGGAGCTCCAGCGTTTCATCGAGCAGGAAGGTGCACGGCTCGCCGCCGGGCGCGCGCGCGGTGTCGAAAAAGGCCAGCAGGGCATCGAAGGCTTCACGCGCACTGCCGGGGACGGAATCGCCTCCGTGCCAGCGGAATGGAGAGGTCGACGTGACAGCGCTGAGGAAGCGCTCTGGCGTCGTGGCACACCGCTCGACATCGATGTATTGAGTGGCGCCGCGGCCGATGCGATCGCGCAGGCGCTGGAGCAAAGACGTTCGACCGGTTCCGCACCCCCCCAAGATGACTGGGATCCGCGAGGGCGAGGTATCGAGCGCGCTCTGCACACGCCGGTCGAAAGTTGCTGCACCCGTCATTCCACCACTCCGTCGTTCCTGAAGGCGACCGAACTGGTCGCCGACTTCTGCCTCGTGGCCGTGCTCAACACAGCCGGCCGCACATATTCCGGCACGGCGGCCGGAATGTCAACGCTCTCGTCTCGTCAACGTGTGCCGATACCGACATCGTAACCGAGGTCGTCTGTCGTTCGCCGCGATCGCGATGTCGAAATGACGACACGACACGCGTGCACGTCCGCGTGAACATGATAGCCAGTTGTGTCTCGTGCCCGGTTGCCCGAGGTCCGTCGTGCGCGTGAAGTCAATTGTTGCACTGCACCTGTCGTTTCCGTGTGTCGTAGCGCGAGGAGTTCGGTTGGTGCGCGCAGGCAT
>JAICEG010000178.1 GCA_025924295.1 Vicinamibacteria bacterium | reverse complement strand
GCGCTCGCGCGCGGAGAACCGCGCGAGCATTGCGGTCAGCCGGGAGATTCAGGACGAAGATGTCGGCGTGTGCGTCTCCGTGCAGCGCGGCCTGAGATCACGCGCCTACGACACGGGCCGGCTCTCGGTGCGACGCGAGGCCGGCGAGCATCTCTTTCATCGACTGCTCCATGCCGACCTCGTGAAGGGGTTGTAGGACGCGTCAGTCGTCGTCGCCTTCGATCCATCGCGCGAAGGGGAAGCGATGGACTGGAGGGTGGATTCGTCAGCCTTCCTCTGGCTCGCACGAGCGTGCCGACCGTGAGGCCCTCGCAGCCGTTACGGATCTCCTCAATTCGGGTGAAATTTCCAATCGCGAAGCCGAGCCCGAGCACGTTGACACCGCGTCCCGACGCATTCGTGCAGTCGTTGGCTGACGACAACTGTTCCACCGGACCTTCAGCCTCGAAGTCTGGCTCTCTGCGCCCGTCGGCTCCTGCCCCTACTTCGCGCGCGACGAGTGCTCCGTTGGTCATGGCCGGGCCCTGCGCTTCGATGGCAGCGCCGTTGACGACTTGTTCGCACGGCGTCTCGAAGTCGGTATTCTGCGTCGTGGCGACCGAGATGCCACCCAGTCGGAACGTGAGTGCCGGGCACGCCCCGGAGCGGTCGCTCACGACCGCCTCGAGTTTGATGCGGTGACCACCGCCGCTTCCAGAGGAAACCCTGGTCGGGCTGGTCGACGACAGCACACCCTCGTCGTCGCTGCATGCGCTCACGGCAACGAGCACCGCGATGACACAGCTCAGGCCGGTGTTCGAGCTCATGTCCAACCTCCCGTCCTGGCATCGGCCAAACGTTCTCAGTATCGCGCTATCAGTCGTCGAACCCCTACTCGGCCGTTCGGCTCTGAACGCTCGGTTCCCACGCCCGAACATGAGTTTCAGCCGGGAACATTTGCCATCCATTTCCCGCAAGCGTCGCGAGAACGCGTCTTGGCATACGCTTTGACTGTCCAGGAGTAGACGTCCATCCACTTGTGGCAGGTCGCAGCGCGAGGAGGCAGTGTTGTGGCTGACGAACATCACGGGACGAAGGAGCTGGCATCGGCGATCCGCGCGGGCGCGTCGCGCCGTCCCGACCAGGCCTTTGGTGACTACTTCATCGGGAGCCGGGCGTCGTGCGCCCTTGGTGCTGCCTACGAGGGCATGTATCGCCTGGCCAACGACATGAGCGGCCAGCGGCCCACGCGAGACCTTACGAGCTTCTTCGACTGCCTCGAAGGCACCATACGCGCGTGCCCGGTCGAAGGATGCAAGAAGCGGCTGATTCTCTCGGCGATGATCGTCCACCTCAACGATCATCACGCATGGTCACGCGAGAAGATCGCCGACTGGCTGGAAGAGAACGGCGCGCCGAAGGCCAGCGCGACTCCGCCGTCGGCGGATCAGCCGCGATAGTTGCCGAACTGCAGCGCGACGCCGAAATCCTGCTCTCGCAGCTGGCGCATGGCTTCCTGAAGGTCGTCTCGCGAGGGCGAGGTCACGCGCACCTGATCCCCCTGGATGGACGCCTGCACTTTCTTCAGCTTGGCGTCCTTCAGATACTTGACGATGTCCTTGGCCTTCTCGGAGGGGATGCCCTGCTGCAAGCTGATTTCCTGGCGGACCGTGCCGTTGGCGGCAGGCGTCGCGGTTCCGCGCGTGAGATTCTTCGTCGGCACGTTCCGTCGCACGAGCCGCGTCTGCACGATCTCCCACAGCGCATTCAGCTTGAACTCATCGTCGGCCGTCAGCACCAGCTTCGATTCCTTCTGATCGAAATCGATTGATGCCTTGGCGCCTTTGAAGTCGTACCGTTGCGCCACTTCCTTGCGCGCCTGGTTCAACGCGTTGTCCACTTCCTGCAGATCAACGTTCGAGGTGATATCGAAGGAGCACTGCGTCATGTGCGCTCATGTTAACGGCGCGGATCGATTCCTTCAAGCGGCTTCGAGTGTTCGTACAATGACGTCATGTCGCACGTCGAAGGCCGTCCACGCGTCGGCATCTCGCGCTGCCTGCTCGGCGACGAGGTGCGATACGACGGCGGCCACAAGCGCGACACGATCCTCATCGCGACGCTCGGGCACCTCGTCGAGTGGGTTCCAGTGTGTCCGGAGGTTGAAGCCGGCATGGGGACACCGCGCGAACCGATCCATCTCGTCGTCGATGCCAGCGGCGTCGCTGCCGGCGCCGCGCGCGTGCGCTTGCTGGGTGTCGAGAGCCGCAAGGACTGGACCGAGCCGATGACGAGGTTCTCGAGGATGCGCGTGCAGGCGCTCGTCGATCAGGATCTCGATGGCTACGTTCTCAAAGCCGACTCACCGAGTTGCGGCCTCGAGCACGTTCGTGTTCATCGTCACGACGGCGTCGACGCGATCGGACGCGGGCTGTTCGCTGAAGCACTCACGAGGGCATGCCCGGACCTGCCGATCGCGGAAGAACGCAGTCTCACCGATCGCGCCTTTCGCGACACGTTCCTGTCGCGCATCCTGGAACATCAGCGTCGCCGGCTGACGAACCGGTAAGCGCACGGCCTATCGAGGAAACGGCCAGCCGAGCCGTTGCCCTCTCCGGGCTTGCACGGAGTCGAGCGCTACTCATCTCTGAGCATTGCGCATTGCCCGCTTGTATGTTGATAATCGGAGAGTATGGGTGATGCTGGAGAAGGCCTCGTCGACGCGGAATCCCGCCTCGCCGAGCGGATGGAAGAACGCGAGCAAGAGCGTCGGAATGCCAAGCAGGGTGCCAAGGGTCTCGATCCTGAGCGCGTACGACAGATGGAGTCCCTTCGTCTGGCGCGGACAGAGATGCAGCGTCAGATGGAGAACACGGCTCACCAGGCGCGCAAGCAGCAGCTCTCACAGGCAATCGTCGAAATCGACAAGCGCCTGGCTGCGCTCTCGAAGTAGCAGGGTACAAGGGTCTGGTCTCACTCGAATACCACGAGACCACCAAGCACCATTTCGGTCGATTCGCCCGATCGCGCGGGTACCTCGATTGGGCGACGCAGCCCGACCCGTTTCGAAGATATTCGGGCGCACGACTGATCCCGCTCCCTCATGACCAACCGGTCGAGGGTGATAGGGGAATTGACCGCGAAGTCGCTGCGCCCCTGCATCGCGACTCGGTCGCGTGGTTCCTGCGCTACTCCATGGGCCTCTCCGCGTGGAAGGCCTATCGGGATTCGCGCTGGGCGCTGCGCGTCAATCCATCGAGCGGCAATCTTCACCCCACCGAGGCCTACGTCGTTCACGACGGGCACGTCCTGCACTACGCGCCGCGCGAGCACGCCGTTGAAGAGCGCGCGGTGCTGCCAGACGGCGCGTGGGCAGCGTTCCTCGGAGGCGGAAACGGATTCCTCGTCGCGCTGACGTCCATTCAATGGCGTGAAGCGTGGAAGTACGGGGAACGTGCGTTCCGGTACTGCCAGCACGATGTCGGTCATGCCATCGCGGCGATGCGCCTGTCAGCCTCGCTCTTCGGCTGGACGCTCAGGCTGCTGCCGGAGTGGTCCGACGAGCAGATCGCCGCTGTTCTCGGCGTGGACCGCGACGAGGATCGGGGCGGCGCCGAGCCAGAGCATCCGGAGTGCGTTGCGCTGGTCGCCGCGCCAGGGCAGTGGCGCGCGGGCGATCCGGCGCCACTCGTCGCCGCCGCGCGCCGCGCTGCCTGGCGCGGGCGCGCCAACGTTCTCAGTCAGGGCCATGACGAGTGGCCCATCATCGAACAGGTTACTGAGGCCACGAAATATCCGGGGCGCTCGTCAACTCCCGACTCCCATTTGCCAACTTCCAAGTCCGACCTCGAAGAGTCCGGCGCTCAGCGTTGGAATTTGGGAGTTGGAAGTTGGGAGTCGACGCGGGCGCTGATCCTCCAGCGCCGCAGCGCGCTCGCCTTCGACGGGCAATCCTCGCTCGGGCGTGACCGGTTCATCGCGATGCTGGCGAGGCTGCAGCCCGCCGCGCCACCCTTCGACGCGTTCGATTGGCGGCCGCACGTGCATCTTGCGCTCTTCGTCCACCGGGTCGAGGGGCTCGTCCCCGGCGTGTATGCCTACCTGCGCGACAGCGCGGTGCTCGGCGAATGGCGATCGGGGATGCGATCGCAGTTTCTCTGGGAGCCGGTGGCCGATCACCTGTTCCTGCTGCTGCCGATCGACGTGATGTGGGCAGCGAACCGCGTCTCCTGCGATCAGGAGATTGCCAGCGACGGGTACTTCAGCCTGGGCATGATCGCGCGCCTCGCGTCGGCGCTGCGCGATCGCGGCGAGTCGTTCTACCGGCGGCTGTTCTGGGAGTGCGGCGCCATCGGGCAGGTGCTCTATCTCGAGGCCGAAGCGGCCGGCTCGCGCGGGACCGGGATCGGCTGCTTTTACGACGACGCGGTGCATGAACTGCTTGGCCTGACCGGCGACGAATGGCAAAGCCTGTATCACTTTTCAATGGGGAAGGCGGTGGACGATCCCCGGCTCACGACGGAACCGGGCTACTCCTGGGAAACGGCCGCGAAATGACGCGGTGTGACAACGGTGTCGTCATTGACCTTTGGGAAGGGGTTCTAATAGCATGAACAGGTTGGGAAACTCTTCACAAGCGCGAGTAGTGCGGGCTGACGCGCACCGCGTGACCCGACCCAACTCTCCGAGGGTGATCCAGCCGTTGTTTCCGAGGGTGATCCAGTCGTTGTTTCCGAGGGTGATCCAGTAAATGGATGGGTGGTTCGGCGTCGTCATCATGATCGGGCTTGGTCTCGGCTTCGCCGGGACGATGATCGGCGCGTCGCTGCTGCTCGGCCCGAAGAATCCCACCCCGGAGAAGCTGGCGCCGTACGAGTGCGGCATGCCGGCCGTAGGTGATGCCCGTGAGCGCCACTCGGTGAAGTTCTACCTGGTGGCGATGATCTTCCTGCTGTTCGACATCGAGATCGCCTTCCTCTACCCGTGGGCGCTGGCGCTGCGCAGTCTCGGGTGGCCCGGATTCATACAGATCGTGACGTTCTTCCTGGTCCTGTTCGTTGGCTACGTGTATGTCTGGCGGAAGGGCGTACTCGACTGGGGGCCCGCGGCGCGCCGTCCGCGCAGCCACACCGATCAGAAAGCCGCGTGACCATGGCTGATACCCACGAACACGGACTCGACCCGGAGCTTCCCTTCATCACAACCAAACTCGAATGGCTGATTCAGTGGGCCCGGCGGTCGGCGATCTGGCCCGCCCAGTTCGGCCTCGCCTGTTGCGCCATCGAGATGATGGCGATGGCTGCCAGCCGCTACGACATCGCGCGCTTTGGCGCCGAAGTCTTTCGCGGTTCACCGCGCCAGTCGGACCTGATGATCGTGGCCGGACGCCTGTCCCGGAAGATGGCGCCGGCCATGCGACGGGTGTACGACCAGATGCCCGATCCGAAGTGGGTGATCTCGATGGGCGCGTGCGCCTCGGTCGGCGGTGTGTTCGACAACTACGCCATCGTGCAGGGGGTCGATCAGGTGGTGCCGGTCGACGTCTTCGTCCCGGGATGCCCACCGCGTCCCGAGGCGCTGATTTACGGCATCGTGCAACTGCAGCAGAAGATCAATAAGTCGCGGGCGTAAGGTCTCTGTGGAAGCTTCTGCCATCATCGACATCCTCAAGCCGCTCGTACCTGGCGTCGCCCTCGAACCAGGACAGAGCGTCGATTTCGCGACCATTTACGTTCCCGCCGACCGCCTGGTCGAGACCTGTCTCGTGCTGCGCGATGCACCGGCGCTCGAGTTCAAGGTCCTGGCCGAGGTCACGGCTGCGGATTATCTGCCGCGCGAGCCGCGCTACGAGGTCGTCTACCATCTGTTGTCGATCTCGAAGCGGTTGCGTCTCCGCCTGAAGGTGCGCGTGCCGGGCAATGGTTCGCTGCCCACCGTGCAGAGCGTCTGGCGTGGCGCCGGCTGGCCCGAGCGCGAAGTGTGGGACATGTTCGGCATCGTGTTCGACAACCACGGTGACCTGCGGCGGCTCCTGATGCCAGAGGATTGGGAAGGGCATCCGCAACGCAAGGACTACCCGGTGCAGATCCGGAAGGCGACCCAAACCTACGAGCCGCTCGAGGTCAGCGAGGAAGAGTTCCGGGCGAACATCGAGCGCGATCGCGTGAAGCGTGCGCACTGACCCTAGAGCCACGAGCCCAGAGTCGACGTAAATGGCTGAACTTCGCACCGAGACGATGACCGTCAACATGGGGCCGCAGCACCCCAGCACGCATGGCGTGCTGCGGCTGGTGCTGGAGCTCGATGGCGAGGTCATTCAGTCCGTGATGCCGACCATCGGCTACCTGCACACCGGCATCGAGAAGACGGCCGAGCAGAAGAAGTGGCAGCAGGTGATCCCGCTCGTCGAGCGGATGGACTACCTCGCTGCGCAATCGAACAGCCTGGCATACGCCCTCAGCGTCGAGAAGCTCCTCGGCCTGACGATGCCGCAGCGCGTCAACGATATCCGCGTGCTGATCGCGGAGCTGCAGCGGTTGGCCAGTCACCTGATCTGGCTCGGCACGCACGCCATGGAAATCGGCGCGGTGTCGATGCTGTTCTACGCCATCCGCGAGCGCGAACTGCTGCTCAACATCAACGAGCTGATCGCCGGGTTCCGGTTCTTCCCTAGCTACATCCGGATTGGCGGGCTGCGCGAGGATCTGCCACGCGGGTTCCACGAGACCGTGAACGAGTTCCTCGATCGGTTCCCGACCAAGATGGACGAGTTCGAGCGGCTGCTCACGAAGAACGATATCTTCCGCCGCCGCACCGAAGGCGTTGGCGTCGTCACGCTCGAGAACGCGTACCAGTGGGGCCTGCTCGGTCCGATTGCGCGGGGGGCAGGATCCGACTACGACGTGCGGAAGTACTTTCCGTATTGTGGATACGAAACCTACGACTTCGTTGTGCCGACGGCCACCGAGGGTGACGTCTACGCGCGCTATCGCGTGCGCATTGCCGAGATGCGGCAGAGCATCAACATCTGCCGGCAGGCGATCAAGCGCATTTCACCGACTGGGGTGTGGGCGTGCGACGATACGCGCGTCGTACCGCCGCCAAAGGACAAGGTCTACACCGAGATGGAAGCGCTGATTCAGCACTTCCTCATCTACTCGCAGGGCTTTACGGTCCCGGCCGGCGATTGCTACGTGCCGATCGAAGGGCCGCGCGGCGAGCACGGTTGCTACATCGTGTCCGATGGCAGCAATCGGCCTTGGCGCGTGAAGATGCGAGCGCCGTCTTTCATGGCGATCCAGGCAATACCATCCATCGTCCAGGGCGGACTGATCGCGGACCTGGTCGCCGTCATCGGCAGCAGCGACGTTGTCATGGGAGATTGCGACCGGTGAGCTTTCACCCCGAGATGGATTACGCGCCGGCCCGGTTCCACCGGTCGGAGCGGAAGCTGGCAGAGGCGGGCGAGGCGTTCGCCTACACGGCCGAGAACCAGGCGAAGTTCGACGGGATCGTCACGCGCTATCCGGCCGACCAGCGCAAGTCCGCGATCCTCTACGCGCTCTATCTGGTCCAGCAGCAGCAGGGCTACATCACCGGCGCGTCGATGCGGTTCGTGGCGGGGCAGATCGGCTGCACGGCGGCGGAAGTCGAGGACGTCGTGTCGTACTACACGATGTTCTACACGAAGCCGGTCGGCAAGTACGTGCTGAATGTCTGCCGCACGCTGTCGTGCGCGCTGCTCGGCGCCGAGCGCGTGACCGAGGAACTGTGCGGGAAGCTTGGCATCCATCCGGGACAGACGACCCCCGACGGGGAGTTCACCGTGATCGAAGTCGAGTGCCTCGGTGCCTGCGATCGCGCGCCCGTCGTCATGGTGAACGACGACTGGCACGAGCGGCTGGCGCCGGAGAAGGCGGCGGCGTTCGTCGATGACATCAAGGAACGAGGCAGGGCTGCCTTCACTGGTTGTCATCTGCATGTGGAAAAGAAATAAACCACGACATGGCATTCGAACCAGTTCTGACCAACCACGTTCGCGAGCCGAACTCGTTCACGCTCGACTTCTACCTGAGGAACGCGCGCGGCTACGAGGGGCTGCGAAAGGCGCTGACGCTCAAGCCGGGCGACATCATCGACCAGGTGAAGGCGTCGGGCCTCAGAGGGCGCGGCGGCGCCGGGTTCCCAACCGGCCTCAAGTGGCAGTTCGTCCTCAAGGACACGCCGAAGCCGAAGTACATCGCGTGCAACGCCGACGAGAGCGAGCCGGGCACGTTCAAGGACCACGTGCTGATGGAGCGCAACCCGCACCTGTTGATCGAGGGGTGCGCGATCGGGTGTTACGCGATCGGCGCGAAGATCGCCTACATCTACATCCGCGGCGAGTTCTATCACGTGCAGGAGACGCTCGAGCGCGCGATCGAAGAGGCGTATCGCGCCGGGTTCCTGGGTAAGAACATCCTCGGCAGCGGTTTCGACTGCGACGTCTACGTCCATCGCGGTGCGGGCGCCTACGAAGCCGGTGAAGAAACGGCTCTGATCGAATCACTCGAAGGCAAGCGCGCCCAGCCGCGCATCAAACCGCCGTTCCCGGCCGTCGCGGGTCTCTATCAGTGCCCGACCGCCGTCAACAACGTCGAGACGCTCTGCAACGTTCCGCTCATCGTGCTGAACGGTCCCGAGTGGTTTGCGGGGCTCGGCCCGGAGAAGAACGGTGGCCCCAAGCTGTACTGCATCAGCGGCCACGTGAAGCGCCCGGGCGTGTACGAGGCGTCGATGCACACGACGCTGCGCGAGCTGATCTACGGCGACCAGTACGCCCAGGGCATGCTCGACGGGAAGAAGTTCAAGGCCATCATCCCGGGCGGGTCGTCGGTGCCGATCCTGCTGGACAAGGACCTCGACACCCCCGCCAGCTTCGATCACATCCAGAAGGCCGGCTCGTTGCTCGGTTCCGCAGGCCTCATCGTGATGGACGACAGCGTCTGCATGGTATGGCTGGCGATGAACCTGTTGCACTTCTATCGCCACGAGTCGTGCGGCAAGTGCACGCCCTGCCGCGAGGGTGGTGACTGGTTGTACAAGCTCCTGCAGCGGGTCGAGAACGGGGAAGGGCGTGCGAAGGACATCGATCTGCTCTTCGGTGTTGCCAGCAACATCGTCGGCAAGACGCTGTGCGCGTTCGGCGATGCCGCCGCGACGCCCGTGCTCACGACGTTGAACCTGTTCAGGCACGAGTTCGAGGCGCACGTGAAAGAGGGTCGCTGCACGCTGCCCGCCCCGTGGCGCGCGAAGCAGCCGGTGATGGCGCACTGATGGAAACGTTCCTTCGCCCCGGCGCCATCGGCGTGATGATCTTCGTGGTCTTCAACGCGTTGATCATCGCGTCGGCCATCCTCGTGCTCGCCGAGCGCAAGATCATGGGTTTCATGCAGCAGCGCTACGGCCCCTACCTGGTCGGGCCGCACGGTGTGCTGCAGCCGATTGCCGACATTCTCAAGCTCCTCTTCAAGGAGGAACTGCGGCCGAAGGGCGCGGACAAGTGGCTCTTCACGCTGGCGCCGGTGTTGTCGGTGGTCACGGCGTTCGTGGCCTTCGCGACCGT